>CAVKMC010000132.1:0-5800 GCA_963657285.1 Agathobacter sp. | reverse complement strand
GGCGAGGACTTCGACCTCAGCCATTGGATGTAAAACTTCAAATATGAATTCAATGCCGAATTTCACCAAAAGGGAGATTGACCTTGAATCAAAAATCTGCCCTGCGGGGCAGATTTTTATTTTGCAATGGAAGCTCGCGCAACTGCTTCCTCATAGCTAGGAGCTTGGAGCTAGGAGCTTGTAAGCTCGTCTCTTTAGCCGGAAAGAGATAGATATTAGGACATCGAATGTTTTAGTAGCGTCTATTGGGGAGCTTACAAGCTCCAAGCTGATAGCTCCTAGCTATGGCGATACAGGTACGCGGCTCCTGACTACTAATCACTGATCACTAATTACTAACCCACTATCGGTACAGTTCGATACATTCAGAAAGGACAACTACAAATGGGCATTTTCGACATCATCGGTCCGGTTATGATCGGGCCGTCCAGTTCACACACCGCCGGGGCGGCGCGGATTGGCCAGGTGGCTAGCCACATCCTGGGGAAGCCCTTGAAATCCGCGAAGATCACACTCTATGGCTCCTTTGCGAAGACCGGCAAGGGCCATGGCACCGACCGCGCCCTGGTGGCGGGCCTCATGGGCTACTCGCCGGATAGCGGCTCCATCCGTGACGCGCTGCACATCGCCGAAGAGCGGGGCATCCGCATCACCTTTGCTCTCTCTGAAGAGGACATGGGGCATCCCAATGTGGCGAAGATCGATGCCTATGGCGTCGATGGCGCTCATGTGGTGGTGGTGGGACGATCCCTCGGCGGCGGCCGCGTGCTCATCACAGAAATCGATGGCTATCCGGCGGAAATCACCGGCGAGGAATACACTTTCCTCACCCGCCATCACGATGTGCCTGGCATCGTAGCCGACGTGTGCCGCTTCCTGGCCGCGGAGAAGATCAATATTTCCAACATGCGCCTCTTCCGTAAAGGCAAGGGCGACGAAGCGGTCATGATCATCCACACCGACCAGTACGTGTCCCCGGAAATGGCCGCCAGCATCACTGAGGCGAATAAAAATATCATTTACGCGATGTCGATGGATATCATCTGAGAAAAAGTAGTCGGTAGTCGGGGCGCATTTGGGAAAAGCGAATCGATGCTTGTATGCCTTCTTCAGAGAAGAGGGCTTGGCGTAATTGATGGAGCAGTCAATCGCGCCCCGACTACCGACTACCGACCACCGACTACTTACAAGTAAAAGTAAAAGGAGCAACCATGACTACCTATCATTCTTTAGAAGAATTATTTGCCGCCTGCGAGAAGGAGAATTGCTCTCCCGGCGAGTTGTCCTGCCGGATCGAAGCGGAGGAGAGCGGGAAATCCTATGACGACGTGTGGAATCGCATGAAGGGGATGATTCCCATTTTCCGCCAGGCCATCCAGGAAGGGCTTTCGGATACATCGAAATCCTCCAGCGGCCTGGTGGGCGGCGATGGAAATCGGATTTTCCAGGGGAAGATGCGATTCCTAAGTCCTGTGTGCCAAAGAGCAGCGGCCTACGCCATCGCTACCGCCGAAGCGAATGCGAAAATGTACTGCATTGTTGCTTGTCCCACCGCCGGATCCTGCGGGATCCTCCCGGCTGTCCTGGCAGCGGTATCCGAAGAGGCCAATGCTACCATGAATGATATGACCCGCGCCCTCTTCACCGCCGGCGCCATTGGCCGGGTGGTGGCGGAGAAGGCCTCCATCGCCGGTGCCGTAGGCGGATGTCAGGCTGAGTGCGGCACGGCGACTGCTATGGCGGCGGCCGCGGCTGTGGATCTCTTAGGCGGCACCACGGAGGAAATGAGCCACGCCTTTGCGCTGGCGCTGAAAAATATTCTAGGTCTCGTGTGTGACCCGGTGGGGGGCCTTGTGGAAGTGCCCTGCGTGAAGCGAAATGCTTTTCACGCCGTCCATGCTTTGGTGGCGGTGGAGCTGGCTATGAATGGCGTCAGGAGCGTCATCCCGGCTGACGAAGTCATTGCCGCCATGGCCGACGTGGGCCGCCGCCTGCCGGTAGAGCTCAAGGAAACAAGCCTCGCCGGCCTTGCCACCACCGACACCGGCCGCGCCATCCAAGAAAGACTGGAAGCGAGGGCGAAAGAGGTTGGGTGAGGCGTGCTTGACTGCTTTCGCCATAGCTAGGAGCTTTTAGCTAGGAGCTTGGAGCTTTATTGGAGTCAGTAAGCATGCTATGCGGAAAAGCCATTGCGCTCTTGCGTAGCTCGGAGTCAGAAGCTAAAGGAAACACTGATTTAATCAGTGTTTCCTTAGAGCTTTGTCGTTTTCAGATATGGAATTATAGTTTGTTAGCTACATACTGACAGAGCAAGTAAGCGCGTGCCATGAGACTCTTATGGTAAGCATGACTACTGCCTCTGACAGAGCTCCCAGCTCCCAGCTCCCAGCTCAAAGCTATGGCGAGGCAGGGAAAGAGCGCCACATCCCTTATCCTATCCCTTCCCTGACTACTAATCACTGACCACTAATTACTATTTACGGGAGACTGTTACTATGGCAACAAAACGTATCTTAGATTTCAAAGCAGATTACATCGCCACGAAGCCGTCCATCAGCGCGACTCGGGCGAAGATTTTTACAGACTCCCACAAAGAGACCGAAGGCGAGGCAGTGTGCCTGCGCCGGGCAAAGGCGTTCCTGGCGGTGTGCCAAAAGATCCCGACGCCGATCTTTGATGGCGAGCTGCTGGTAGGAAGCATCGGAGAGTACAAGAGAAGCGGCATCATTTGCCCGGAGTATTCCTGGAAATGGGTAGACGAGGAAATGGATCATTTCGCCACCCGCACCCAGGACCAGTACGCCATCACTGACGAAGCGAAGGAAATCCTGCGGACCGAAGTATTTCCTTACTGGAAGGGAAAATCCCTGGAGGAAACCTTCCTGGCCCGCCTGGACAAGGACACCGCGAAGGTCTTGGTAGACACCGGCATCGTGGACAACGACTCCAAGTGGAGAAGCGCCGTCGGCGAAGTGACAGCGGACTATGCGGACCTGGTTTTCCAAAAAGGCTTCGGCGGCTTCATGGACGAAGCGAAGGCCCACTTGGAGAAGCTGGACCTAGCGAAGGCGGAGGACCAGGAGAAAATTGATTTCTACCACAGCGAGCTTCTGGTATGCCAGGGCATCATCACCCTGGCCCATCGCTATGCCGACGAAGCAGAGCGCCTGGCCGAAGAAGCGAAAGGAAATCGGAAGGACGAGCTCCTCACCATCGCCAAGGTGTGCTGCGCGGTGCCGGAGCATCCGCCCACCACCTTCCGCGAAGCCATCCAGTGCGTGTGGTTCACCCAGCTGGGCTCCATCCTTTCGGAAAATAGCTTGGCCTTGAACCTGGGACGCTTCGATCAATATATGTATCCCTATTATAAGAAGGACGTGGAGGAAGGCCGGCTCACCAGAGACGATGCGCTGGAGCTCATCGAAGCGCTGTGGCTGAAGCTTTCCGAATGGGTGTGGGCGATTTCCAGCAACACCGCCCAATTCTTCGCCGGCTACAATTCCTTCCAAAATCTCACCGTCGGCGGTCGCAAGCGGGACGGCAGCGACGCGACCAATGAGATTTCCTATCTCTGCCTGGAGGCCACGGAAGCGGTGAAGACCCACCAGCCGGGGCTCAGTGTGCGCATCCATCCGAATTGTCCGCCGGAATTTTTGCTGGCGGTGTGCAAGCTCATTCGCTGCGGCACCGGCTTCCCGGCGGTCCACAATGACGCCGCCGGCGCCGAGATGCTGATGGCTGCCGGCCTGCCGCCGGAGGACGCTCGCGACTGGAGCAACTGCGGCTGCGTGGTGCCCCATTTCCGCAAAATCGGCGAATGGACCTCCGCTTGCAATATCAACTTGGCTGCGGCTATGGAGTACACCATGCACGATGGCTACAGCTCCATCACCGGCAAGCTCATGGGCCTTCCTACCAAGCTTTCTGATTGCAAGAGCTACGAGGATTTCAAGGCGCTTTTCTATCAGCAGGTGAAGCACCTCATCCGCATCGGCATCATCGGCTCCCTCACCTGCCAGAAGGTGCACGCCGACATCGTGCCGCGTCCCTACCTCTCGCTCCTGGTGGACGGCTGCATGGAAAAGGGGAAAGACTTAAGCCGCGGCGGTGCGAAATATTGCTTAGGCCCGGTCTTGACCGGCATCGGCCTTGCCGACAGTGCCAATGCGCTGATGGCAGTAAAGAAATTGGTTTTCGAGGAAAAGAAATACAGCCTCTCCGATTTCGTTTCCGCTCTCTCGGCGGACTGGAAGGGCTACGAGGCCATGCGCCGCGACGTGCTCGCCTGCCCGAAGTATGGCAATGACGACGACGAAGTGGACTACATGGCCAGCGATCTCTCCGATTTCTATAGAAATGAAATCGTGAGCCACAGGGATATTTTCGGCGCGCCATTCAATAGCGCCTTCATGGGGATTTCAAATTACATCCCCGCCGGCACCGTGGTAGGCGCGACGCCGGAAGGCCGCTTCTCCGGCTCCCCATTGACCGAAGGCGTATCTCCTCACGCCGGCACCGATGTAGAGAGTCCTACAGCCGCTTTGAAGAGCGCAGCGAAGATCAATCAGACCTTCCACAGCGGCGGCACGCTGGTGAATATCAAGCTGTCCCCGGACCTCATCGCTACCGACCGCGGTCTGGCAAACCTGGCGGCCCTCATCCGCGCCTACTTTGCCCAGGGCGCTTTCCATGTACAGTTCAATGTCATCTCGCCCAAGGTTTTGCACGAGGCTCAGGAGCGGCCGGAGGACTACCGCGACCTCTTGGTCCGCGTAGCCGGCTACAGCACCCAGTTCGTCAATCTGTCGAAGAAGGCCCAGGATGCCATCATCGAGCGTACCACCTATGAAACCATGTAATATCTTTCAGCTGCAGCGGCTCTCAGTGAACGACGGCGAGGGCATCCGCACCACCGTATTCTTCAAGGGCTGCCACCTGCGCTGCCAATGGTGCGCGAATCCCGAGTCCTGGCGCTTCGAGAGTGAGCTCATGTTTCTTCCTCACAAGTGCGTGGGCTGCGGCGCCTGCATCGCCCTGTGTCCGAGGAAGGCAAACTGGCGAGACAGCGAAGGGAAGGTCCACTTCCGACGCGGCAGCTGCCATCTCTGCGGCGCCTGCCTCGCGAAGTGTCCCGCCGGCGCGCGCCAACCCATGGGGAAAGCCATGACCATTGACGAAGTGGTGAAGGAAATCAAAAAGGATTTCCTCTTCTACATGGAGTCCGGCGGCGGCGTCACCTTCTCCGGCGGCGAGCCCTACCTCCACGCCGAGTACCTGCGCGAGCTGACGGCCGCCTGCCATCGCCTGGGCATCGATACCTGCACCGAGAGCTGCGGCTACTTTGACTTCGAAAGCGTGAAGGACATCATCGCAGAGATGGACGCTCTCTTCTTCGATATCAAAATCATGGACGAGGAAAAGCACAAGCACTACACCGGACAGGGGAATGAAATGATTTTGGAAAATATTTCCAAAGCCAGCGCTATCAATCCCCACATCACCGTCCGCGTGCCGGTGATCGCAGGCGTCAATGACGACGATGGAAATATGCACGCCCTCTGCCGCTTCCTCAAAGAGAAGACAAGCATCCGCCGCGTAGAGCTTCTCACCTATCACAAGCTGGGTTTGGAGAAGATGAATGCCCTGGGCATGCTAGCCCACGTCTTCGCCCCGCCAAGCGAAGACCGCCTCGCGGCGCTCAAAGAAATCCTTGCCAGCTATGGCATCGAGAACGTAAGCTATAAATAACGAAAAGCCGATGAGCTTGTCATGAGCTCATCGGCTTTTCGTTTTGGTAGTC
>CAVKMC010000131.1:0-5809 GCA_963657285.1 Agathobacter sp. | reverse complement strand
GAGGCAGCACCTCCCGCGCCGTCATCGTCTTCCCGTAACCGATAGGCGCCGTGATTGACAGCAGCGGTTGCTCTAAAGCACGCCGCAGCGTAGCCATTAGCCGGGGACGGTGGAAAAAAGTGGGGTAAGAAATCTGAGTCATGACTTCTCCATTGCTTAGAAAGTATCAGACAGGCGCTCTCAAAGACCGCCTGGGTCGAGCATGAGCATACCGATTCGTGGGAAATCCGTGATTCCCGTGGAAGGGGTGGATGCATATCCATTATTATAAAACAGATGGAAATAAAAATATAGTTTTTTCCCGCCTACTTGAGGATTTTTAATATGCGTTTTAGGGACCGAAGTCTGGTTGTTATTCGTCAAATAACGATTGAATCAGTATTGTCCTGATGTACAGAGTCAATGTTTTTTATTTGTAACTACCGGAAAGAGAGTGGTAAGATATAGATAAAAGAAAATGTAGGGCTCTTCTTAATTTCATTTTAAGTATATGGACTTGTATAGTGGGTGAATGGAAATGGCATACGGAAAAGTGATTGAATTATTTTTGGCGAATGGCACAGCTGATAGCTTGGTGATTGCTGAATTGTCTAATTGGAATGGAAAGGCTATAAAGATTCCAAGAATTGAAGTGGCTGATTGCAAACGTGAGGATATTGAAGTACCGGGGGTATATTTCCTTTTCTGCAAAGACGAGGATGAAGAAAAGGACTCGGTCTATATTGGCGAGTCGGAAAATCTTAAAAAGCGCCTGATGCAGCATATTCAAGATGCTGCATCAGGTAAGGAAAAGTATTATTGGAATACGGTTGTTATGTTTACCGGAACGAATTTAGATAAAGCGTTGATACGGTATTTAGAGGATCTTTTGGTAAAGACTGCCAAGGAGGCCAATCGCTATACCGTTTTGACAAAGAACACTTATGGCAAAACGGTGTTGAAGGAATCATCTGAGGCTGCGATGGAGGAGTTTTTTGATAACATAAAGATTCTT
This sequence comes from Agathobacter sp., assembly GCA_963657285.1. Classification (GTDB taxonomy): domain Bacteria; phylum Bacillota; class Negativicutes; order Veillonellales; family Dialisteraceae; genus Dialister. The sequence continues at coordinate 4,815 of CAVKMC010000131.1, read as the reverse complement.
ATCAACGCCATGGGATATAAAGTATTGGAACCATTGGCTGATACTTCGACGTCTGAGCATGGTCATCTTGAATTGCAACTTGAGACTGGCAGTGCCCGAGCTAAATGCTTAGTGACCACAGAAGGATTTGTGGTGATGAAGGGCGCCGTACTGAACGAAAAGACCAGTGAGAGATTGAGCACGAAAACCATAGAATTCAGAAAAAAGCTTATGGCTTCGGAGAAAGTCAAGGATTTGGTGACGACAGAGGATCTGCTATTTTCCAGTTCATCAGCAGCTGCAGATTTCGTTTTGGGATATTCCGCTAGCGGTCCGCAAATGTGGAAAGATAAAAATGGCGTTTCTCTAAAAGATTTGGAACTTGATTGATGCCGGGGGATGCTATGCGCATCGATTGCTTTTTTGAAAGATAGGCTTTGGGAAGATTATTTCCTTGTGCTATAATACCAATAGGAAGGTGCCAAACGGCAACGGTTGGCCCCCTATTTTAGTTCAACAGAAAAACCGCCAAACTTGTCCAGGGGTCGGCGGTTTTTCTGTTGCATGATGTGGATGAACCTGATTTTATTGGTCTAGGGAAACGCTGATTAAATCGAAGATTCAAAAATCATAAGAATTTTTATTCATAGCTTCGTCAAGAAAATCCTTAAATAGCTCGCTATTCGCGGATTTCCTTTCCTCGCTCTGAATAAAAATTCAAGAATGATTTTTGAAAACGATTTAATCAGCGTTTCCCTAGGTATAACAAAGGGAAGAGGCACTCTTGCTTTTGCTACAGAGGTGTTATCCATGGCTATTGATGACAGCGGGAAACGGATCAGATAACGGCTACACGGTAAACGGATAACGGCGGTGAGGAAGCAGGTAAACGTGCCCGACCACCGACTACCGACCACCCCTCATGCACTCCCACAAGGGCAGGAGATACAAAAAGCAGGCGAAGAGAATGGAGGCGGTGGGGGCTTCGATGGTGGCCAGGGGGACGGCGCCGGCTATGGACCAGGGGACCAGCGGGGCGACGACGACGACGGAATTTTCCAGAGCGATGGCGAAGCGGGATTTATCTTTCTCTATTTCATTGGTGAGCTGGTCGGTGAGCATGATGGCCAGGGTCTGGTTGCAGGCGACCATGCTGGTCATGATAGATGTCATAAGGATGGCGAAGAAGGCAGTGGTCTTCTTCGCCATTTTTTGTATGGCGTGCTTGCTATTTTCCAAAAGGCCGGTGTTTTGGAAGATGCCGGAGAAGGCCGACGAGAGGCACACGATGGCGGCGACCTTCAGCATGGATGTGATGCCGCCGCCGTTTAGCATGGCCGCCACTTCCGCGTGGGGGGCGGTGTAGCCGGTGAGGAGGAGCGTGGGGATCGTTTCTATGGGTGTGTGCTGGATCAAGAGGGAAATAGGAAGAGCCGAGGCGATGCTGGTGAGCATGGAGGCTTTCACATTCACCTTGCAAAGCGAGAGGGTGAGGAGGATGGCGGCGGGGAGCACGGCCCAGGGGGAGAGGGTGAAGTCGAGGCTGAAGATGGCGGAGAGGTCCGGCACGGCATCGCCCTCGTGAGAAAGAAATCCCATGGCGCCGTAAGCTGCGCAGGAGAGGAGGAAGGGGATCGCCGCGGTGCGAAGCATGCGTTTGATATTTTCAAAAATATCTGTGTGCGTGAGCGTAGCAGTGAGAAGGGCGCTGGTGGAGACCGGGGAGCAGCGATCGCCGAAGTAGACGCCCGAGAGCACAGCGCCGCCGATGAAGAGGGGCGAGATGCCCAGCGCTGCGCCCATGGTGCTGCAGATGACACCCATGGTGGCAGCGGTGCCGAAGGCGGTACCGGTCAAAAAGGAAATGAGACAGTTCAAGAGAAATGTCATGAGAATGAAAATGGTGGGATGAATGAACTCTCCGGCGAAGCAGACGATCACCGGCAGCGTCCCAGCGTCGCGCCAAAGGGCGGTGAGCATGCCGATGAGGAAGAAGGTGATGAGGATATTCTTCACCGTCCTCACACCGGCGAAGGCAAAGCGCGCTGTTTCGGGAAAGCTGTAGCCTTTCCAAAGGCTGTAGGCAAAGAATATAAAAAGCCCCGCCACCAGTGCCCAAAGGATGGAGAAATCCAGGAGCAAGCAGGCAAAGAGTGCGAGGCAAAAGAGCGTAAGAGTCATGTATTCCATGAGTAGATCTCCTTTCTGTTAAATGATATAGGAAATCATACTATGTAAGAGAATCGTCGGCTAACTGTTTCTTGTGGTGAGAGTTACAGGGTATTAACTGTGATGATATGGTAGTCGGTGGTCGGTGGTCGGTACGTGATTACCTATTTCGCCACAACCGATAACCGATAACCGTATAACCGGTAACCATGCGCACGAACGGTTAAGAAGTCGGTTACCGGTTATCGGTTATCGGTTATTGGTCATGAGCAGGCAGCCAAACGCGCCCCGACTACTGACTACTGACTACCGACTACTAAATCGGAAATAGCACTCTAGCAATATAAATCGTCCCGGTCATGGTGATGCAGGAGAGGAAGACGCTCATCATGACGAGCTCGGTGGCGAAGTCTTCGTAGTTGTGGAATTCTACCGCGTAGAGGACGGAGTTCACGGCGGCGGGGACGGAGGACATGATGAGGATGGATTGCTTGATGACCGGCGAGAATTCGACGCCGAAGAATCCGAAGAGAGCGATGAAGAACCAGCCGCACATGGGGCCCACGACCAGGCGGATGAAGCAGCCCACCCAGGCGTCCACGTCTTTGAAGACGATGGTGCTGCGATGGATCTGCATGCCCAGGGCGGTCATAACGATGGCCACGAGGGCGTTGGCGCAGTTTTCAAAGACCGGCCAGATAAAAAGCTGCGTCATGTCGAAGCCGGAGAATTTGATAGAGAAGACCACCACCAGCGTATAGATGACAGGCATGTGGAAGACTACGGAGATGGCGTCCCTTGGCGTGAGCTTTCCCTTGCCGGCCTGGTAGAGGCCCAGGGTATTCAAGGTCATATTCATCTGTACCAGCATGATGGTGGCGCAGGCGCTGGCCTCAGCGAGGTACAGCGCGCTGCCGTCCACCAGATACGGCGCGTTGCCAAAGACCAGAGCAATCAGGGCGACACCGATATTTCCATTATTGGAAAACATGGTGCCATTCTTCAAGGCTTCAATCTTTGCCATCGGGATGCCGCGAATTTTCCCGTAGAGCCAGGCGATGAATCCGATGAGGAACATTTGCCCAAAGCACAGGAAGAAGACATTCAGCATGGACATGTCCAGCTCAGAGACCGTGATGTTGTAGAAAATGAAGCTGGGGAGAATAATGAAGAATGTGAGCTTATTAAAAGAAAGGAGATCCAGCTTGAATTTGAGATCCAAGAGGTATCCGATGCCTACGAAGACCAGAAGCGGCAGGATGTTGTCGGAGATGATTTGTAAAAATGCCATGATGCTCCCTCCTTACGCGCCCACAGGAAATAGAATCTGCCCCGCGCAAATGGCAAAGGTCAGGGTGAAGAGGGAGAGAGCCATCTGGAAGACCACGGGATGCACCAAAGAATCCCGGCCGTCGCCGCCAAGGATCAGCGAGAGGGCTGTGGGGATGGCGGCGTAGAGCAGGAAGACCTGGCTCGCTAAGGGCGAGAAGCCGCCGACGCCGTAGAGGATGGCTAGCGCAATGGCCGGGGAAATGAGAAGCTTCAAGAGTGCGGACAGCCACAAGGACATGGTGAGGCGCACCTGGTGATAGCGATGCACCAGGACGCCGATGGAAATCGTAGTAAGCACCACGAAGGCGCCGGTGAAGTGGTGGAAGACAGGATAGAGGAAGGTCCCCTCCAGCGTGAAGGGCGATGCCTTCAGAAGGAAGGCAAGGATCGCCGCGTAGAGCACCGGAGTCTGCAAGCTCCCCAGGCATGCGCGAGCAAAGGATTTCTTTTCTGTAGAAATCATCGCTTCGCCGATGCTGTGAAAGGCGATATTCATGAAGGTCATGAGGAGCGCCATGAGTCCCATGGCGTCATCGAGGTATGCAGCCTTCCCGTCCACCAGGTACGGTGCGTGGGAGAAGAGGAGATACATCAAGACCGCCCCCAGGTAGCCGGAGTTGCAGAAGGAGGAAGCAGCAGCTACGTCGTTTCCTAGTTCCTTTCCGCAAATCCTTTCCAAGAGAAGCGAGAGCGTGAGCATCACTGCCAAGAGCAGCGCCGCCGCCGGCAGCACCATGAGGTCGGATGCGCTCAAGCTGGATTTGTAAATGCTGAAGAATACAAAGCAGGGCATCACGATGTAGGTGATGAAGCGAGTGTAGGTGGAAATCTGTAATTTAAATTTCGAGTCCAAAAACCATCCGGCTCCGACAAATACCAAGAGCGGAAGTATGTCGTTCCAAAGTGTGTGAAATAGTATCATGGTTCTCCATCCTTTGTGAGCTTAGGATTTAGTGGTCAGTGGTCGGTGATCGGTGATCAGTGATCAGTGATCAGGACGCGTTTCCCTTTGGCGTCACCTAAGCTGCTTTTTATTATTATCATTATAGTATACAACCGCGGGGGAAGAGGGGAAAGGGGAATTTAGTAGTCGGTAATCGGAAAAGCCGTAAAGTTAGGAGTTAGGAGTGGAGGTGCGCCGCACAATTCATAAAGCGGCGCGAGTTTTGAAAGTCTGCACATTTCCACAATGTAACCTCCTTCCTTTGGAAGGAGGGGGACCGCGAGAGCGGTGGAGGTTGGCCCGCGTTTACCTGCTTGCAAGCCAACCCCCCTGCCCCCCTTCCAGAGGATAGGCCGCTGAAAAAGTCCCCTCCTCGTGCATAGGGGTAATTT
>CAVKMC010000130.1:0-5822 GCA_963657285.1 Agathobacter sp. | reverse complement strand
GGTTCAAGGTTCAAGGGAAGGTACGCCGCATCAAATTAAAAAGCGGCGTGAGTTTGAAATATGGAAATGCGAGTCGATTTTTTAAACTTGCGGCGCTTTCTGATTTGTGCGCCGCACCTCCCCTTGAACCTAAAGACTTGAACCTTGAACCTTTTTATGATTCTTAGGAATAAAATAAAATCCCCAATGTGGCTCTAATCTCTGTCAAATGCATCTTACCCCTTACCTATTGCATCTTAGCCTGAAAAATTTTTTTCTCTATTTTTTATCTTGTATACTATGGCCATAAGAGCAAACGGAATCCAATTCCTCTTCATTATAGCAAAGCGGGGAAGGGATTTCGAAGATTTCCACGGAAAGGAAGAGGATATCATGATTATTTACGGTGTAGCACTTCTGGCAGGCTGCTATTTGGCAGGGAACGTGATCGGCGATGTGCTGGGAGCGCTTTTGGGCGTGAAGGCGAATATCGGCGGCGTCGGCTTTGCCATGCTGCTGCTCATTATTATTTCCGCCTGGGCTCAGCAGAAGGGCATCATGAAGGCCCCGGAAGAAGCGGGCATCAAGTGGTGGTCCGCTATGTACATCCCCATCGTAGTAGCTATGAGCTCCATCCAGAACGTGGCAGCAGCCCTCTCCGGCGGCATCGTGGCCATCCTCTCGGGGCTTCTCGCCGTAGCCATCTGCTTCCTCCTCATCCCGGTCCTCTCCGGCAAGAGAGAAGAAACCGTTTCCGAAGAAGAATTGGTACACAGCAAATAATAAATGGTTCAAGGCAGAGCGCTGACCTGCTTCCACATAGCTTAGAGCCTGGAGCTAGGAGCTTGGAGCCTGGCTGGTGTCAGCGGGCATGCTTGACGGTGGAGACTTGAAATATCTTCCTTACTTACGCATAGCGCTGTTGAATGTAGCTTGTCGCTAGCCGAGCTCCCAGCTCCTAGCTCATAGCTCCTAGCTATGATGAAGCAGGAAATCGCGGTCTCATTATCTCAAAATCTCAATACTCAATTATGCAGCACGCAAGGGCTTCGTGGTCGCTTCAGAATGAAGGAGAAATACAATGGACATCTTAGCAATGATTACAAAGCTGTTCGCCAAGAACGGCATGGTATTTGGTTTCATGCTTTTGGGCGTGATTACGTATGTAGCATACAAGCTGGGCGCTCTCACCAAGGGCCGCGTCCATGGCAGCGCCATCGCGATTTTCCTGGGCTTGGTGCTCGCCTACATCGGCGGCGCTTTGACCGGTGGAAATAAAGGCATCGCCGATGTGCCGCTCTTCGCCGGCATGGGCCTCGTGGGCGGCGCTATGTTCCGCGACTTCGCCATCGTCTCCACCGCCTTCGGCGCGGACCTTCGTGAAATCAAAAAGATCGGCTGGAGAGGCGTCGCTTCTCTCTTGGTGGGCGAATTCGTTTGCCTCGTAGCCGGCATCGCTGTGGCTTACCCGCTGGGCTACACCAGTGCAGTGGATCTTGTCACCATCGGCGCAGGCGTTGCCACCTTCGTAGTCGGCCCGGTCACCGGCGCGGCTCTCGGCGCATCCTCTGAAGTCATTGCCATCTCCATCGCTGCCGGCGTCGTGAAATCCGTCCTCGTCATGGTAGTGACTCCCTTCGTTGCAAGACCTCTTCACATCAACAATCCCCAGTCCGCTATGGCCTTCGGCGGCATCATGGGCACCACCAGTGGCACCGCAGCCGGCATGGCAGCGGTGAACCCGAAGCTCGTCCCCTACGCAGCTATGACCGCCACCTTCTTCACCGGCCTCGGCTGCCTCCTCTTCCCATCCATCTTCTACTTCATGACGGCCATGGTATTTTAAAAGTGAGGAGTTAGGAGGGAGGAGGGAGGAGTGGTGGTGCGCCGCACAATTCATAAAGCGGCGCAAATTTTGAAATCGAAATCCGCGTACCTGCTTCGTCATAGCTAGGAGCTATGAGCTTGGAGCTCGGAGCTCTGATAGTGACACTTGGCATTTAACTACGTTTCGATAAAATTGGCAAACTGCCTCGTATCTCTATCGTTGGACATGCCTACTGCCACTAGCCGAGCTCCAAGCTCCTGGCTATGTCGAAGCAGGTACGCGCGCCCCTTTTCAAAACTTGCGGCGCTTCTTAACTTGTGCGCCGCACCACCACTCCTCACTCCTAACTCCTCACTCCTAACTATTTCTAAACCCCTAGCCATACCCCGCTCCACCATGATATGATATGCAAAAATAATCAATAACAACGAGAACCTGTATAAATTCATTTCCCCTTATTTACAAAAGAAAGGAAACTTACTCATGTTAGAAATCAAACCATGCAATAAGAACTGGCATACCAGAGGCGACGACACCGCTGCCCGCATTGCTTGCGCCGCTCCCTACGCTGACGGCAAGATCGTAGATGCTGCGAACACAGTGAAAGTCCTCGAAGCAGTCCTTCGTCCCGGCGACAAGGTAAATATCGAAGGCGACAACCAGAAGCAGGCTGATTTCCTGGCCAAAGAGCTTTGCAAGGTAGACCCGTCCAAAGTGCATGATTTGCACATGATCCAGTCCACCCTTTCCATCCCGGAACACTTGGACGTCTTCGACAAAGGCATCGCCCGCAAGCTGGACTTCGCATACGCCGGCAGCCAGGGCAAGCGCCTGGCCCAGATGGTGCAGAACGACGGCGTAGAGCTCGGCGCCATCCACACCTACCTCGAAATGTACTCCCGCTATTTCATCGACCTGGTGCCGAGAGTGTCCCTCGTCTGCGCAGATGCCGCTGACAAAGACGGAAATATTTACACCGGCTTCTCCACCGAAGATACTCCGGCTATCGTAGAAGCGACCAAATTCAACCAGGGCATCGTGATTTTCCAGGTCAATAAAATCGTAGACAAGCTCCCCCGTGTCGACATCCCCGCTGACTGGGTAGACTTCGTCATCGAAAGCCCGACCCCCTACATGCTGAACCCACTCTTCACCAGAGATCCGGCGAAGATTACCAATGACCGCATCATGAAAGCCATGATGGCCATCCGCGGCATCTATGAAGAATACGGCGTCAAGGTGCTGAACCACGGCGTAGGCTTCGACACCGCAGCCATCGAGCTGCTCCTCCCGACCTTCGGCGAATCCCTGGGCCTCCGCGGCAAGATCTGCACCCACTGGGTACTGAACCCGCATCCGACCCTGATCCCCGCCATCGAAACCGGCTGGGCACAGGCCATCTACTCCTTCGGCTCCGAAGTGGGCATGGAAGAATACATCAAAGCCAGAAGCGACGTCTTCGCCGTAGGCCCCGACGGCACCATGCGCTCCAACCGCGCCTTCTGCCAGGCTGCCGGCCACTATGCGGCTGACATGTTCATCGGCTCCACCATGCAGATCGACCGCTACGGCAACTCCTCCACCGCTACCAAGAACAACGTAGCCGGCTTCGGCGGCGCTCCGAACATGGGCTGCGACGCCAAAGGCCGCCGTCACGTCTCCGCTGCTTGGAAGAAAGTGGGCGAAGAAGTGGCCAACCGCTTCGAACTCATGGGCGATAGAAATCGCGGCAAGAAACTGGTTGTCCAGCTCATCACCACCGTCTCCGAAAAAGGCTTCCCGGGCTTCGTAGATGAACTCGACGCTGTCGCTCTGAAGAAAAACGCAAACCTTGATCTCGAACCGATCATGATCTACTCCGACGACCTCACCCACATCGTCTCCGAAGTGGGCATCGCCTACCTCCACAAGTGCCACAACATGGAAGAACGCATGGACGCCATCCGCGCCATCGCCGGCAAGACCGAAGTGGGCCAGCTGGAAAATCCGGAAATCACAAAGAGACTTAGAAAGGATGGCATCGTGAAGCTCCCCGAAGACTTCTCCATCGACGCCTCCAAAGCCGACCGCGAACTCCTGGCTGCGAAGAGCATGAAGGACCTGGTCGACTGGTCCGGCGGACTCTATAACCCACCGGCTAAATTTAGAAATTGGTAATTTTTGCGTAAGGCATTTAAAACCGCTACGGTCACGTGGCGGTTTTTTCTTTTGGGGGAATAGTAGTCGGTGGTCAGTGGTCGGTAGTCGGTACGTGCTTGACTGCTGTGGCAGATAAGCTGCTGACCTCTTTTCCGGATTTTTAGTGGTCGGTGGTCGGTGGTCAGTACGTGCTAGAGTGCTGCGTCAGATATTCCGCTGAGATCTTTATGCTGAGGGTTAGCATTGAGTTGTTGCACTCCCCTTACATGAGTCGCCCCTTGGAGAAGGGGCCGCCCAATAGGGCGGGATGGAATGCGCCGAAGGCGCATAATCAGCACCAGCCATAAGTATGCCAGGGTTTGCGTAAAGTTTTGCGGAAATTTTTTGCAGCTCCAGCCTCTTGCGAGACACGGAAGCTAACGTCAAACGCGTCCCGATCACTGATCGCTGACCACTGATCACTAACAACCGACCACTAAACTTTCCTAGCCACGCCCTCGCCACCGTGATACAATGACAAATATCAAACGTTACGAAAAAAAGGAGCGGCCTATGACAGCAGCAGAGCAAGTGAAAGCAGCGAAAAAATTTGCAGCGAAGTGGATGAAGGACTGCAAGGAAGATGGAAACACAGCGCCCTTCTGGATTTCCCTTTTGCGAGAGGTCTTTGGCGTCACCGATACGGATAGCTACATCCGCTTCGAAGACACGGTGAAGCATGAGGAGAAGGGGAATTCTCTTTTCATCGACGGATGGATCCCTTCCATGCGGATCATGATCGAGCAGAAAGCCGCCGGTGTGCCCTTGGACAAGCCCTACAAGCGCCACGGCCGCACCTTCGCCTCCGCCTACGAGCAAGCCTTCGAGTACGACCAGACCCTCCCCGTGAGCCAGCGGTCCCGCTACATCCTCACGTCGAATTTCCACGAGATCTGGATCTACAACATGGACGAGCCCGAAGCCACGAGAAAGCCCATGAAGCTCACCCTGGCCGACTTCCCGGAGCACTTCCACCAGCTCGATTTCCTGGTGGATAAAAATGCGAAGCCGCGGGAGGTAGAGGAAATCAAAGTTTCCGTGAGAGCCGGCGAGCTGGTGGGGCGGCTCTATGACGCGCTCCTCAAGGAGTACCGCGACCCGAAGAGTGAAGCGTCCCAGAAATCTCTGAACGTCCTCTGCGTCCGCATCGTCTTCTGCCTCTACGCCGAAGACTCGGGACTCTTCGGTGCGAAGAATAGCTTCTCCAATTACTTAGAGGGCTGGCGCTGGGAGAATGCCCGCGACGCTTTGCAGCAGCTCTTCCGCGTGCTGGATACGAAGATAGAAGACCGAGACCCCTACCTCAAGGAAGACCTCATGGCCTTCCCTTACGTCAATGGCGGCCTCTTCCACGACGAGCACATCGAGATCCCCCGCATCACGAAGGAAATCTTTGACATCATCGTAGAGGACATGAGCAAGGGCTTCGACTGGCGCGCCATCAGTCCCACCATCTTCGGCGCCGTCTTCGAGTCCACCTTGAACCCCGAGACCCGCCGGAGTGGCGGCATGCACTACACCTCCATTGCCAACATCCACAAGGTCATCGACCCACTCTTCTTGGGCGACCTGGAAAAAGAATTCCAGGAAATTATTTCTGCTCCCGAGGATCAGAAAATCATGCGGAGCCGCAAGGAGTACACCCTCCGCTACGACTATAGAAATCGGCTGGAAGCCTTCCAGAAGAAACTCTCATCCCTCACCTTCCTGGACCCCGCCGCCGGCAGCGGGAACTTCCTCACGGAAACCTTCCTCTCCCTCCGCCGCCTGGAGAACCGCGTCATCGACGCCCTCAACGGCGGCCAGCAGCTCCTGGACATGGTGAATCCCATCGAAG
>CAVKMC010000129.1:0-5893 GCA_963657285.1 Agathobacter sp. | reverse complement strand
CGCTCATCGCTTACTTCGGGGTGATGGATTTCGGGCTGTCGGCGGCGGTGATCCGGTTCTACACGAAGTACAAGGCCCTGGGCGACAAGGTGGGGATGGAGAATATCTTGGCCATCTCGCTTCGGGGCTATGGGCTGGTGATGGGGCTCTTGCTGCTTTTGGGCGGGGCGTGCTATCTGTCCTTGGACAGTGCCTTCGGCGGGAGCATGAGCGCTTCGGAGGTGGCGGAGGCGAAGGATATATTTCTTTTGCTTCTCATCAATATCGTGATCACCTTGGGGACCATGGTTTTCCGGTCGGTGATCAATGCGCATGAGAGATTTTTATTTCTAAAGGGCATGGAGACGGTGCAGCTTCTCCTGCAGCCGGCGCTGGTGGTGCTGCTCCTCACGCAGGCGCCCAGCGCTTTCTCGGTGGCGCTGGTGCAGACAGTGCTGAATCTGGCGCTTTCTCTGGTGCGGATGTATTACGCTTTCCGACGGCTCCATGTGACGATCCGCTATCACTATTGGAATCAGGAGCTATTCAAGGATTTCCGTCACTTGGCGCTGTCGGTCTTCGCGGTGACGGTGATCGATCAGATTTTCTGGAAGACGAATCAGATCATCCTGGGGGTGATCAGCGGGACGGCGGCGGTGGCGGTGTACTCTATCGCGTCTTTGATTTATATGAATTATATGTCTCTCTCGGTGGCGATCTCGGGGGTGTACCTGCCTCACGTGACGGAGATGGTGGCGCGGCGGGAGCCGGCGTCTCATCTGTCGGCGCTTTTCATCCGCATCGGCCGGTGGCAGTATTATCTCCTGGCGCTGGTGGCCACGGGATTTATTATTTTTGGCCGGGACTTCATCGGCCTGTGGGCGGGGAAGGGATTCGAGGAGGCTTACGGCATCACGCTCCTCATCATCCTGCCATTTACGATTGATTTGATACAGAATATAGGAAACTCGATCCTGCAAGCGAAGAACCGCTATGACTTCCGTGCGAAGGTGCTTTTCGCTTCCGGGGTCTTGAGTCTGGCGCTGGCGATCCCCTTGGGTCTTCGTTACGGCGGCACGGGCTGCGCCTTCGCCACGGGGCTGGCCATGGTGGTGAGCAATGGGCTGGTGATGAATTGGTTCTATGCGAAGGAAATCCATCTGGATATCAAAGGCTTTTGGTGGCAGATCGGGAGGATCTCCGCGGTGGTGGTCCCCGTGGCGGCTGTGGGCTATGGGGGAAATATGCTATTTCCTACCCAAGGCTTTGCGGGCTTCGTAGTAAAGGCGGCGATCTACTCCCTCCTCTACGTGGCGGCGATCTGGATGCTCGCTATGACGAAGGAGGAAAAGGGGAAGATCACCGGGATGCTGAGACGGTAGTCACGATTTCCTGTATCGTCATAGCTTTGAGCTATGAGCTGGGAGCTGGGAGCTCGGATGGTGGCAGTAGGCATGCTTAGGGCTATCGGTGATGGATCCTTCGACTTCACTCAGGATGACGGCGCGGGGACTCTCGCGTCAGTGGGCATGCTCATGGTTAGTGCTGGTTATGCGCCTACGGCGCATTTCTATCCTCCGCTATCGCGCGCCCCTTCTCCAAGGGGCTACTCTCGTAAGGTTACAGCAACAAATCGATGCTAACCCTCAGCATGATGCGGGCGTGATTTCCTGCTTGCATACTAACGCTGTTGCATGTTAAGTGACACGAACGGAGCTCCAAGCTCCTAGCTCAAGGCTCAAAGCTATGAGGAAGCAGGTACGCGGAGGCATCATCCGGCCTGCGGGCACCCTCTTCAGAGAAGACCAACCCCCGCCGCTTCGCGGGCCAACCCCCTTGATCCCCCTTCCAGAGGAAGGGGGTAGAGAAGGTGGGAAGGAGATTACATTAAGGAAAGGAATATAAAAAGATGAAAGGTATTATTTTAGCAGGTGGAAGCGGGACGCGGCTGTATCCTTTGACCATGGTGACTTCGAAGCAGCTGTTGCCGATTTATGATAAGCCGATGATTTTTTATCCGCTGTCTACTTTGATGCTGGCGGGGATACAGGATATTTTGATTATTTCTACGCCACAGGATTTGCCGAATTTCGAAAGGCTCCTGGGCGATGGGTCGCGGTATGGGATTCACCTGTCTTACAAGGTGCAGCCGTCGCCGGATGGTTTGGCGCAGGCTTTCATCCTTGGCGAGGAATTCATCGACGGGGAGCCTTGCGCTATGATCCTGGGGGATAATATTTTCTATGGCGCGGGGCTGACGCGGTATCTGAAGGAGGCGGCGGCTCGAGAGGATGGGGCTACGGTCTTTGGGTATTATGTGGATGATCCGGAGCGGTTCGGTGTGATTGAGTTCGATGAGGCGGGTCGGGCGCGGTCGATCGAGGAGAAGCCGGCGCGTCCGAAGTCGAATTATGCGGTGACGGGTCTCTATTTCTATGATCATCATGTGTGCGAGCTGGCGAAAAAGGTGCGGCCATCGGCGCGCGGGGAGCTGGAGATCACGGATCTGAATCAGATGTATCTTTCCCAGGGAAATCTCCATGTGGTGACGCTGGGCCGGGGCTATGCGTGGCTGGATACGGGGACGATGGATTCGCTGTATGAGGCGTCGGAGTTTGTGCGTTCGGTGGAGACTAGGGCGGGGATCCATATCTCGGTGCCTGAGGAAATCGCGTATGTGAATGGCTGGATCGATAAGGCGGCGCTCTCGGAGAGTGCGAAGGCCTATGGGAAGAGTCCTTATGGGCAGTATCTGCAGAAGGTGGTGGATGGACAGATCCGGGTGCTGGAGTGATTTCCGGCGGAGGCTGGCGGTGCGTTTGGCTGCATCGACATAGCTAGGAGCTATGAGCTTGGAGCTGTGAGCTCGGCTGGAGTCAGTAGGCGTGCTGGGCGGTGGAGGCTGGCTCGAGAGTGTTACGCTGCAAAACTTTACACAAATGGCAGCAATGCTTATGGCTGGTGCTGATTGTGCCTCTGCGAGGCACTTCTATCCGGCCCTATCGGAGGGCCCTTCTCCAAGGGTCTACTCTCGTAAGGCTTGCGTAACAAACTGCTGTAACCGTCAGCATGACGCGGGAGGCGCGGCTGATTTTTGAGGGGAAAAAAAGACCCGGAGCGCATTATTCAGCAACTTCGGGAGAAAATAAAAAAATAAGCCAACCCCAGGGGCAAAGGAATTCTTGGCAATCGCCTACTCCCATTCGGGAACCCAGCCTTATCCTTCTCGAGTTGACTTGTTTGATTTCATCGTATCAAATGGAAGGCTGCTTGGCAAGGGTGGTTCCCTAGGAGGGCGAAGCCTTTCCTCTCAAGCCTTCTTCAAGGAAGAAGGCATACAGCCTCCCTTACTTTCTTTTAGAGAATAGTTCTCCCGGCTCGGCTATGATGGCGGAGAGGTTTTCGGCTTCCAGGCGCTTGCGAATTTCTTGGGGGAAGCGAGCGCAGTAGGAGCGAAGCGGGGCATCGGCGAAGAGGGCTTGGTATTTTTGACTGGGCATGCGGGCGAGTTCGCGCTTGAGCTGCTTGGCCCCTTGCTCTTTGCAGTGGAGCTTCTGAGAGAGGTCACTGGTTTTGCAGGAGAGTAGGCGGCAGAGCTCGTCTTCGAAGTTTTTGTCTTGGGCGAGGAGCTTGATGTTTCGTAGGGGAATGGATTTCTTCATTTGTCGGACGTTGGCGGCGAGGCATTGCAGGTTGGTTTCGCCGGCGATGTCCGTGTCTATGATGCAGAGGAGCTCGACGTTCCGAAGGGATAGGAAGTCTTGGGCGAGGGAGAGCTTTTTCTGCATGAGGTTGAAGATGCGGATTTTCCCTGGGGCGATGTGATGGTAGTCTTTGAGGAAGGTGAGGAAGGCGGCTTCGGTTTCTCCTTCTACGATGTAATACTTAATCATGGCTGGCCTCGCTGTCGTTTTCGAGGAGGGTGATGAGGCTGCTGTAGTCGGGGAGGACACCGAAGTAGTCGTTTTCGTAGTAGCTGCGGAAGTTCCGGTCGTTCTTTATGAGTTTGGAGCTGGCCCAGAGAGCGGTGTTGAATCCGTCTTTTTCCCGTTTCAGGAAGAGGAAGGCATTGGTGGGGAGTTTCAGGTCGCAGATTTCTACGTTGTGGGTGGTGAAGATGAGCTGGCTATTTCCCTTTTTCATCAGGAAGGAGAGCCAGATGAGGTATTTCTCCAGTTCGGAGTGCATGTGGGAGAGGCACTCGTCTACGAAGATCATATGATCGTCGACGGTTTGCAGGCAGGATAGGATGGTGCTGAAGGCGAGGGCTTCTACGGTGCCTTGGGAGAGCCGGTGAGTATGGATGGCGGATAAATCGCCGTCAGGGATGGTGAGCTCCTGACCGTTTTTGAAGCGGATGGTGTAGGATTTGGGGTGGTCACCATAGGGGACGGTGGGCTCTGCGATGGCGGCAGAGGAAATCTTGGCTTCCGGTACGAGGGCGACGACGTCTTTGACGGAGTTGTCCAGGATGGGAAGGATTTTGGAAATCATGGGGATATTGATATGCGCGAGGCGACTCTTGCCGATGGGATCGTTGCGGAAGCTGGAGAGGGCGAACCAGAATTGGGTATTTGTCCGCCAAAGGGCAGCGAGACGCTCGTTTTTCTTGAGGTGCAGAAGGTAGGAGCGGAAGCCGGGAAGGATTTGCTCGGGCTCTTCGTCTCGGTTATAGTAAAGGGGGGCGCTGCTGTCCAGCCGTTCCCGGAGCTCCGTGATATTATAGGCGGGAGAAATAGGGGCTTCATGGATGATTTCTTCTTTGAGTCCTTCGCGGTCGAAGGTGGTAGTGAGGCGGTAGGCGGTCTTTCCGATGGCGAATTCAATGGTGAAGGATGCGTCGTGCTCGGGGGCGTAGATGCTCCTGGCCAAGTCGTCGGCGGTGCCATTGTCGCGGCCGATGAGGTAGTTGTAAATCAGGCAGAGCAGGTGGCCGATGGTGGTCTTGCCGGCGGCATTGGCGCCCATGATGATGATGTTCTTCCGTACTTTGATTTTGGAGCCTTCGAAAAGGGCATCGTTTTTTGTGATTTCATAGGCGAGCTTTCGCGGATAAGTGAAGTCGATATCCAGATCTTGGAATAGGAAAAAGTTGTTGCATTTCAGGTTGAGTATGAACATGGGAATGTACCTCCTTGATTGGATTATAGCATTTATTTCCAAACTTTGGAAAAATATTTTTATGTGGACGTGCGGTGTATCTATTTCAATAGGGCTAAAAGCTTGGCTAGAAGGCGCGCAGGGCGGTAGGGTCAGTAGCGCCAAGTCCTCTTCTTCAAAGAGGGTGCCCGCACTCCGGGGGATGGTCAGCGTGCATGCTTACTTGCTTGCAAGCCACCCCCCTGCCCTCTTCCAGAGGAAGGGGGCAAAGGCGCGCGATGGAGCAGGCGCTTGCTGGCCTGTGCACAATGCTGTTACATGCAAGGTGACATGTACCGAGCTCCAAGCTCCAGGCTCGCAGCTCAAAGCTATGACGAGGAAGGTAAGCGGATATAAAGGAGAAGAAATGAAAACGATCATTGTGACCGGCGGGGCCGGGTTTATTGGTGCGAATTTTATATTTCATATGCTGGCGGCGCATCCGGAGGATCGGATCGTTTGCTTGGATAAGCTGACCTATGCGGGAAATCTTTCGACTTTGAAGGATGTGATGGGAAATCCGCATTTCCGATTTGTGCGCATGGACATCTGCGACCGGGCGGCGGTGTATGGGCTCTTCGAGGAGGAGCATCCGGATGTGGTGGTGAATTTCGCGGCGGAGTCTCATGTGGATCGGTCGATAGAGAATCCGGAGATTTTCCTTCAGACGAATATCCTGGGCACGGCGGTCCTGATGGACGCGTGCCGAAAATACGGCATCGAGCGGTATCACCAGGTGTCCACGGACGAGGTGTATGGGGATTTGCCGCTGGAC
>CAVKMC010000128.1:0-5971 GCA_963657285.1 Agathobacter sp. | reverse complement strand
GGTCTCGCCTTCTACCAAGGCTTTGACGGCAGCGGCACCGAGGATGGAGCCTAGCTGGCCGTCGCGGGCGGATGGATTTCCTCCGCGCTGGATGAAGCCTAAGGTGGTGGTACAGATGTCGATGGTGGTATTTCCTTTGAGCCAGGCGGCGAGCTCGTGGCTGTCTGCGGCACCTTCGGCGCAGAGGATGATGCTATTCGTGCGGCCGGCCTTCATCTGCGCGGTGAGGCTGTCGGCCAATTTTTCTTTGCTAAAGGGGACTTCGGGGACGAGGATGTATTCGGCCCCGGCGGCGAGGCCGGCGTCCAAGGCGATCTGTCCGGCGAAGCGGCCCATCACTTCTACGATGGCGGCCCGCTCGTGGGCAGACGCGCTGTCGCGGATGCGGCTGACGGCGGAAACGACCACGTTCACCGCGGTGTCGTGGCCGATGGTTTCGTCGGTGCCGTACATGTCGTTGTCGATGGTGGCGGGCACGGTGACGGTGGGGATGCCCAGGTCGCTCAATATTTCCGCGCCCTGCACGGAGCCATCGCCGCCGATGACTACGAGGCCATCGATTTCATGCTTCTTCAAAATTTCGGCAGCCTTCACTTGGTTTTCCCTTGCAAAGAAGGCTTGGCAGCGGGCGGTCTTCAGGATGGTGCCGCCGCGGAGAATGATGCCACTGACCGAGGAGCTTTTCATGGGCGCCAGGTCCTCATCTAAGACGCCTTGGTAGCCTCGCTCAATGCCGTAGATTTCCAGGCCGTAGTATAGGGCGGTGCGGACGACGCTGCGAACGGCGGCGTTCATGCCCTGGGCGTCGCCGCCGCTGGTCAGGACTGCGATTCTTCTCATAGAATTCCTCCTTTTTGAAATAAGGAACGCGCGTACCTGCCCCCTCATAGCTAGGAGCTTTCAGCTTGGAGCGGGGAGCTTCTTTAGCATCAGTAGGCATGCTTGGCGGTAGATTCATGAGGCGAGGCGCGTTTGGCTGCTTCGTCATAGCTTGGAGCTGGGAGCTCGGAGCTTGGAGCTGGGAGCTCGGAGCTTGGAGCTTCATTGGAGCCAGTAAGCGTTCTCAGCGATAGATTCACAAAGCCAACCCCCTTGATCCCTCTTCCAGAGGAAGGGGGTAAAAAGGAGCATCACCCGCCCTGCGGGCACCCTCTTCAGGGAAGAGGGCATAGCACAACTGACGCGCCTCGCTTCGTGAATCCACAGCCAAGCATGCCTACTGACGCCAATGAAGCTCCAAGCTCCCAGCTCATAGCTCCAAGCTATGGCGAGGCAGGTATGCACGTCTCATGATTTCTATTTCTTCAAAGTCTCCGCTCCGCAAACTCGATATGATGCTGGTCCAGGTATCTGGCGATGAGGATGGCGGTCTGCTCGGGGTGGCAGTTGGTGGTATTGATGACGATGTCCACCCGGTCTCTCCACTTGGCCCACTTGCGGAGCATCTGGCGGACGTAGCCGTCCACGTCGGAGTAGTCCATGGTGGGGCGCTTGCCGATGCGGCGGCGAACGCGTTCGGCCAGGCGGTAGGGCTTGGCGTAGAGGAGCACCATGACGCCGTGCTCGGCCAGGAGGTGAAATTTCTCCTCGGTCATGGGATAGTTGCCGCCCATGGCGATGACGGCTTCGTGGTAGTAGCGAACGCGATTGATCACGTGCATTTCCTTATCAGCGAAGGCCTCAGGGCCTGCGTCTCGGTAGAAATCAGCGATCTTCATGCCGGTGTCGCGTTCCATCATGCGGTCTGTGTCGGCCAGCTGCCACTCCAGCCCGTCGGCCAGAATTTTAGCGGCTCTGCTCTTTCCGGTCCCCATGGGGCCGATGAGCACGATATTTCTTTTCTTCATAGGTACCTCGGCTTTGGAATGTGGTGATCTCCATGGTGAATAGCAAATCCTCCCCGCGCCGGGAAAGCTGTATGAGATCTCCCCTATTCCATCTTTCTTTACTTTGTATTATATCAAAGCCGCGGATAATTTGTGAAAAAGTCCCACTGCCCTGCAGCTGAATTTTATTAAATTTTCCTAATGAATCCTCGTCCATTTCCTTCTCGCGGATTTCCGTCACCGTGAGGCCTGCTTCCTCGAGGAGCGCGGCGTAGGACTCAGGGCTGTCCTTTTGAAATATTTTCTCAAAGAAATCCCGATGGCTCTCCTTTGGCGGCGCATTTTTGTAAATCGTGAGAAACTCATTTTCCTTCTCCAAGGAAATACGCTGCGCTTCCCGTATCCCCGCGCCGGCTTCCATGTAGGCTCCCACCAAAATAAAAAAAGCCGCCAGCACTCCGTAGTAAGGAAGGTAGCGGCGGTGGTGGAGGAGGGAGGAGAGGGTCATGGTTTTGGGGGCCTTTCTTGAAATCGAGTTAGTGATCAGTGGTTAGTAATTAGTGATCAGTACGTGCTTACCGGAAGGGAGGAGGGAGGAATTAGGAGTGAGGAGTGAGGAGTGGCGATGCGCCGCACAATTCATAAAGCGGCGCGAGTTTTTGAAATAAGAAACGCGCGGACCTGCTTCGCCATAGCTAGGAGCGGGGAGCTTGGAGCTTGGAGCTTTATTGGCGACAGTAAGCATTCTTGGCGGTGGAGGCATGGAGCAAAGCGCGTTTTGCTTATTGGCCCAAGACTTCGACGCTAAGCATGCTTACTGTCGCTAGCTGGGGCTCCAAGCTCCTAGCTCAAAGCTCCTAGCTATGTCGAAGCAGGCATGCGGCTTTCTACCATCTCACACGTCCAGGCAACGCTTCATCTCCGCCGCCCTTCTCTTGGAGACCGGGAAGGCGCGTCCGCTTTTCATGATGATGATGCCGTCGGTGAAGGTGTCGATCTCGGCGGCGTTTACCAAGGTGCCGCGGGAGGGCGAGAGGAAGCGGACGGGGCTGATGTCCTCTAAGCGCTCGGCCAGGTCCTTGAGCTTGGCGCGGATGCGTAGGAGCCGGCCGTCGGTCATTTGGAGAGTCTGGCAATGGTCATCGCTGACGATGGACTCCATTTCCTTCAGCGCCGCCTGCTGCCAGCCTTCGGATGTGCGAAGAAGGATAGACCGGCGCCAATTCGTTTCCATGGCAGAGAGGCAACGGTTCGCCCCCTCCATGATTTCCGTCTCCCCGGCGGGAAGGACGATGTAGTGCCGCGCGCCGAGACGGAAGGCTTCTACGGCGTAGATGCTGTCTTTGGCAAGAAATACCATTTCCGTGTCCGGCGATTTCTCCCGCACCTCTTTCACAGCGGAGAGGACCCGCTCGGGCAGGAAGGAAAAATCCCAAAAGAGCATGTCGAAGCTCTTCCCCTTCCCCTGCCAGTCGGCCAGGAAGGCGTAGCTGTGCTCGTAGACGGACATGTGCATGCGCCGTCCCCTTTGGCTCATCATCTTCCCCAATACCTGCTCTGCCAGTGCCACGGTCTTCTCGTCGCGGCTGATCATCCCTACGGAAATCATGTCGGATACCTCCCTTTCGCGTTCATTATAGCACAAGCGAGAGGATAAGATAATGAGATAATGAGATAATGAGATAATGAGAAGGGGCGAGGCGCAAGTGAGGAGGGAGAAGTGAGGAGTTAGGAGTGAGGAGTGGTGGTGCGCCGCACAAATTTAGAAAGCGCCGCAAATTTGAAAAGTGGGCGCGCAGACCTGCTTCTTCATAGCCAGGAGCTTTCAGCTTGGAGCTTGGAGCTTTGTTGGCGTCGGTAGGCATGCTATGCGATAGAGGCTAGAAGCCCCACCAAGCACGCCGATAGAGAATTCAAGTTTTCTTTAAACACTTTCGGTGGCGGCATATATATAATGTAAGAGCTAATATAGAAATTAGGGATAGGATAAGGCACGGCTACCTGCTACCTCATAGCTTTGAGCGAGGAGCTAGGAGCTGGTAAGCTCCTCCCACGAGACAATAACGCCAGGGAAACGCGCCGCGCTTACCGCCTCCATCTTCAAGCTCACCCGCTGACTCTAGCCGAGCTCCAAGCTCCTAGCTCAAAGCTCCAAGCTATGAAGAAGCAAGTACGCGCGCTCCTATTTCAAAACTCGCGCCGCTTTATGAATTGTGCGGCGCACCACCACTCCTCACTCCTCACTCCTCACTCCTCACTTTTTACCGAAAGGATTTTCCATGACCTCACGCGACCCCTCTCGCCTCTCCTACTATTTCCTCAAGGAAAAGAAATTTCTCCTCCTCACTGCGGTGAGCGGGGTGATTTATAATGGCGGCATGGCGCTCATCCCTTGGATGGAGGGGCAGCTGACGCAGGGCATCGTGGACCTGCCAGAGCTGGGCGCGGCGCCGCTTCTTCATTTGGCGCTTTGCTATCTCGCCATCGTGCTCATCGTGCAGGGGGCGCGGTATTTCAAGCGGCTCTATGTGCGGAAATTTGCGAACGACATCAGCCTTGCCATGAAGGAAATCCTCTACGCCCACCTGCTCGCCCGCCCCGTGGAGGCACCGGCGGAGGAGTCCGGGGCTTTCATGACGAAGATCATCCCCGACGTGGACGCTTGCGTGGAGGGCATGCGGAAATTCACCACGGAAATCTTCGACACCGGCGTGGTGATGATTTCCTACACAGCGCTCCTCCTTTACTACGACTGGCGGCTCACGCTCCTCGTCTCCCTCTTCCCGCCGGTGGCCTACGGCCTCGCCCATTGGTTCAAGGCCCGCGTGGCCGCGGCGTCGCTCTCGGCGAAGCTCTCAGAGGCTCGCCTCGCCTCGGCCACCATGGACCGCACGGGAAACGCGCTCCTCTACCGCGTCTTCGGCGTGGAGGCGGCGCGAAATGAAATGTACGAGAAAGCGCTCGCCGACTACGAGCGGAAAACCATCACCGCCAATCTGTGGGGAAGCGTCATGGGTCCCCTCTATGAAATCATTGCCTTGGCCGGCGTGGTGGTGATCCTCTACTTCGGCGGGCGAAATGTCTTAGGCGCGGGCTGGACGGCCTGGGACATCGCCGCCTTCTCGGCGTATCTCGCCTGCTTCCTCCGCCTGGCGAACAAGGTCTCCCACGGCGCGAAGCTTTTCAACGCCGTGCAGAAGGCCCGCGTCTCCTGGGCGCGCATCCATCCGTATCTCGTAAGAAATGAGGAAATAGAACGCCCCGCCTGCCCGCCGGATGTTTTAGTGGCTGATCATATTTCCTTCTCCTACAAAGAAGGCGAGCCGCTCTTGGAAAATATTTCCTTCACCGCGAAACCCGGGGACATCATCGGCGTCACCGGCCCCATCGCCGCCGGAAAGTCCACATTGGCCAAGGTCCTCCTCTGCCTCCTCCCCCACACCGGCCGCCTCACCTATGGCTGCCGCGAGCTCAAGAATCCGCAAGACACCTTGGGCCTCATGAGCTACATGGCCCACGACCCGGAGCTCTTCCCCGGCACCATCGAAGAGAATGTAAGACTCGGGAAACCCGGCGACCTCTCCGCCGTCCTTGCCGCTGTGGACATGGAGAAGGACATCGCCTCCTTCCCCGAAGGCATCCACACCCGCATCGGCGAAGGCGGCCGCCGCCTCTCCGGCGGTCAGCAGGCCCGCCTAGCCCTCGCCCGCACCCTCTACCATAAGCGCCCCGTCATGATCCTAGACGATCCCCTGGCCGCCGTGGACAAGGAGACCGAGGAAATCGTCATGAGAAATCTGCAGGTTTGCGGGAAGGGGAGCATTATATTTCTCATTTCCCATCGGGTGGAGTCCTTCGACGCGGTCGATCAAGTGATTTTGCTGAAACGGGATGAAGGGCAAAAGTGAGGAGTGAGGAGTGAGGAGTGAGGAGTGATAGTGCGGCGCACAATTCATAAAGCGCCGCAAGTTTTGAAATAGGACGCGCGTACCTGCTTCCTCACGGCCGTGAACCGGTAACCGATAACCGATAACCGTATAACCGGTAACCGTCCCGCCTGGCGATAGCGGAAATATGATAGTGGAAGCAGTCAAAGTCACTTTGTTAGACAAGCCTTAAAAGAGTAGACCCTTGGAGAAGGGTCG
>CAVKMC010000127.1:0-6044 GCA_963657285.1 Agathobacter sp. | reverse complement strand
CTGCTGTATCATTCTGCAGCAGCGCGCCGAGAAGCTGGGTCTCACGCTGGACAAGGACGTGGTGGACTACATCGCCAGCCATATCAATACCAACGTCCGCGAGCTGGAAGGGGCTTTCAATAAATTGGTCACCTTCGCCCGCATCAAGAAAAAGCCCATCACCCTGGAATTCACCAAGGACGCTCTGAAGGATCAGATCCCCTTGGATGGAAATCAGGAGCTCACCGTGGACTTCATTATCGACACCGTGTGCCAATACTACGGCGTCAAAAAGGACAAGCTCCTTGGCAAGGGCCGCCCACAGAAAATCGTCATCCCGCGCCAGATGGCTATGTACATTTGCCGCAAGGAGCTAAACGAATCCTTCCCGTCCCTGCGCGACCACTTCAAACGAAAGGATCACTCCACCGTCCTCTACGCCTGCGAGCGCGTAGAAAAGGATCTGGAAAAATCTCCCCAGACAAGAGCGGCGCTAGAAGCGATCAGGAAACTCTTGAAGCAGCGGAGCTAAGGCGATAGGGATAAAGCATACTTACCTACCTCGCCATAGCTTTTAGCCTGGAGCTAGGAGCTTGGAGCTCGGCTAGTGTCAGTAGGCATGCTGCACAATAGCGGCAGGAGTGCTTCGTCCGCTTTCTTAACGCAGTTAAATGCCCAGTGACGCCAACAGAGCTCCAAGCTCCAAGCTAAAAGCTCAAAGCTATGGCGAGGCAGACACGCGGATCTTATCTCCTAAAACCACTGTGACTAACCCCGTCCCTCCCATTGAACACCTCTGCTGACAAGCTGTGAAAAAGCGGGGGGCTTTGAAAAACTGTGAAAACAGTGAATTACAAAAAAAGTTATTCAATAGGTTCTCACAAGGGACGAAATTCGAAAAAATCGAGCTTTTCACAAAGATATTCACTTTTTCACACCGTACTACTACGGCGACTACTAATATTTATCATCCATCGTTATTTTTTAGAGGAGCTGCCATGAGAGTCATCTTCGATAAAACGGAACTGTCCAATGCATTAGACCGCGTACAGCGGGCAGCACAGGCAAAAATTACATCCAACACCAACAACGGTTTCTTCATTGCTGCCCAAAACGGCAAGGTGGAGCTGCAGGCCAACGATTTTTCCATCGGCATCAAAACCATCTGCCCGGCCATGATTGAAGAGGAAGGAATTATCGTCATTGCTGCCATGCAGCTTTTAAGCACCATCCGCATGATGCCGGCCGGCGACGTGGTGATGGAAAAGAAAAAGGAAGAAAATACCGTTTCCTTCCGCTGCGGCACCTACTTTGCCAAGTTCCCCACCAGAGATTCTGCCGAATTCCCGGAGGTGAAGGAAATCGATCATGCCATCCACGGCATTGTGAAATGCAATGACCTTGCTGAAATGGCAGGTCTCGTTTCCTTTGCGGCAGCAACGGACAAACAGAAGCCACTCTTCTCCGGCATTCTCTTTGAAATCAAAAATCAGATCTTCACCATGGCGGCCACGAACACCCATCGCCTGGCTGCGAAGGAAGTGACTCTGGAAGAAGAAGCTACGGCAGCAGGCCGCTTCATCGTGCCATCCAATGTGCTCTCCGACGTGGTGCGCTTGCTCCCCACAGATGAGGAAGCAGTGGTAGAAATTTCCTGGTCCAAGAATCACGTAGCCTTCTCCTTTGGCAGCACTTATTTTATTTCTAATCTGATCAACGGCGACTATCCGGACTATCATCGCGTCATTCCCACCCGCCACGATGCCTTGGCCACGGTGAACGTGAAGGACTTCGAGGAAGCGGTGCGCTTCATCAGCCCGATTTCCAGAGACCTTTCTTACCAGACCATCAATTTCCATTTCACCGAAGAGGCGCTGGAGGTTTTCGAAGAAGATCCCCAGATCGGACGCAGCGACACCTCCATCCCGGTGAAGCTCGAAGGCGATCCCATTGCCATCACCTTTAATTGCAATTATATCGAAGACATCCTGAAGCACTCCAAAGGCGAGACTATCACCCTGCACCTGCAGAAGAACGGCCCCATGCTGGTGGAGCAGGAAGAGGATAAGACCTACCAGTACGTGGTGACGCCGATGAGAGGTAGAAACTGATGGAAGCTTTGGAAATCTACGGCGAATACATCCAGCTGGATCAGCTTTTGAAGAAACTCGATCTCATCTCCTCCGGCGGCGAGACCGGCGCCTTCCTGGAAATGCATAAGGTGCTTCTGAATGGCGCAAAGGTTCACGAGAAGCGGAAAAAAATCCGGCCAGGCGATGAGCTGGTCATTGATGGGAAGAAATGGCACGTAAGCGGCCAGTGACAAGGAGCGGCGCGATGGCGCCGCTTTTTCGTTTTTGTAGTCGGGGCGCGTTTAGGGATTTTCTCATATGCGCGCTTAGCGACCCAGCCGATAGCGCAAGCAGCGAAAATTGGCATACCGATAACCGATAACCGTATAACCGGTAACCGTGCGCACTAACGGTAAATGAATCGGTTACCGGTTATACGGTTAACGGTTACCGGTCGCGAGGAAGCATTCAAACGCGCCCCGACTACCGACTACCGACCACCGATTACTAAATCGACTACTAAAAACGAAAAATTCTTTGTAATCCCCTTACCGCTCCCTCGTATAAGGAATAGAAAAAGAAAAAATAATTTCCGATGATGAAAGGAGAATATCATGGAACATACAATTACATTTGGCGACATGATGGCTGACGAACAGATGCAGCAGAAAATGGACACCCTGGTGGAGGCCATGGAGAAGGATCCGGTGATGATGAAGATCGTCGAGGCGGCGAAGACGGTGGAGGACATGTATGAAATCACCAAAAGCTTCATTAAAGTGACCTTCGAGGATTTCAAAAAGGTATTCCGTCAGGTGACTGACTATTTTTCTTCCGACAAAGCGGCTCTCTCTGATGAAATCCTAGACGACGTGGTAGGCGGCTGGTCTCTCTCTAACTTGTTTGGCAGCGCTACAGAGAAAATCAAATGCATCGCCGGCTGCATCGGCGGCGCGGCTCTCATGTGGGCCGGCATTGGTCTGGGCATGACTCTTTGCATCATCGGTGGCCCGGGGGGCGTAGCAGCCGGACTTACCGTAGCAGCCGCAGGCCTGATCGGCGGCGCGCAGATGATCCGTGAGAACAATACCAAGCTGCAGCAGATGTAAGCGACTATAGGGCGGCGCGATGGCGCCGCTCTTTTTGGTGGCGCCGAGAGGCGATCTTACTTGCTTCCCCATAGCTATGAGCTTTGAGCTAGGAGCTTGGAGCTCTGATAGAGTCATTTGGCATTTAACTGCGCTAAGAGCAAGCGAGCGAAGCACTCTTGCCGCTACTGTGTGGCACGCCTACTGACACCAGCCGAGCTCCAAGCTTCTAGCTCCTAGCTCAAAGCTATGACGAGGCAGTCAAACACGTACTGACTACCGACCACCGATTACCGACTACTAAAAATCTGTAATATTTCCCGCTCCGCTTCGTATAAAGAACAGAGAACCGAATGGGATTTCCTGTAGCGAAAGGAGAAGCATCATGGCAGAGGTATTGACAATCGATGAAGTGATGGAGAATGAAAAGATCAAAGCGGGGATGGATGATTTCGTAGCGGCTATGGAGCAGGACGCGGCGATGATGAAGGTTGTCGAGGCGGCGAAGACTGTGGAGGATATGTATGAAATCACCAAGCGCTTCGTGAAGGTGGCCTTTGAGGATTTCAAAAAGCTTTTCAATCAGGTGGCTCATTATTTTTCTTCTGACAAAACCGCGCTGGCTGATGAGATGCTGGACAATGTGGTCGGCGGCTGGTCCTTCTCTAGCTTGTTTGACAATATCGGGCAGAAGCTTGCCTGCATCGCCGGCTGCGTGGCCGGGGTAGGCGCTGTCATTGGCGGCATCGCGCTGGGCGGGGCTTTGATCGCTACTGCAAACCCGGTGGGTCTCGCTGCAGGTCTTGCAGTAGCCGGCGCAGGTCTGGCCGGTGGCACAGCCATGCTCTACGACTCGATCAATATGCTGAAGAGATTG
The DNA here is from genome assembly GCA_963657285.1 of Agathobacter sp. Taxonomy (GTDB): domain Bacteria; phylum Bacillota; class Negativicutes; order Veillonellales; family Dialisteraceae; genus Dialister. The sequence continues at coordinate 2,028 of CAVKMC010000127.1, read as the reverse complement.
TGAGTGGCAACGCAAAAGCGGCGCGAGAGCGTCGCTTTTGTTTTGTTAGGGATATGGCCCGCGTACCTGCTTCGTCATAGCTTTGAGCTAGGAGCTGGGAGCTTGGAGCTTCATTGGTGTCAGTAGGCATGCTATACAGTGAAATTAAGAGCTTCTCCGGAGACAGTAGGCATGCTATGCGGCAGGGGCCTTGCGTCTCCGCCAAGCATGCCTACTGACACCAGCCAAGCTCCAAGCTCCTAGCTCACAGCTCCTAGCTATGATGAAGCAGGTACGCGGGACTTATACCAAAATCTCCGTAATATTTCCGCCTCCCCTTCGTATAAGAAATAGAATTCCCCATCGTATTTCTTGAAAGGATGATTCCCATGGAAAAGGCAATGACTTATAATGAATTCATGGAAAATGAAACCGTGAAGAAGGGCACCGCCGATGTGCTGGCGGCCATTGAAGCAGACCCGGAGGCTATGAAGCTCATCGATGCGGCGGACACGGTAGAGGGGCTCTACGAAGCCACGAAGAGATACCTCCAGATCGCCTGGGAGGATTTCAAAAAAGTATTTGCCGATACCATGGATTACCTCACCTCTCAAAAGGCGGAGCTTGATGATGAGGTGCTGGACAATGTGGTGGGCGGCTGGTCCCTCTCCGGCTTTTTCAATAATATTTCCAAGAAGGCCATGTGCGTGGCTTGCATCGTGGTAGGTTCGGCAGTGGCAGTGGCCAGCGCTGCTCTGGCGTTCACCGCTGTGGCTGTAGCCGGCCCGGTGGGCTGTGTCGTAGGCACCCTCGTCGGCACCATGGGCTTCACCTACGGCGCCTACATGGTTTCTAAGGGCGCTAGCGATTTGGTTTATGGGGATTAGTGGTCAGTAGCTAGTGATCAGTAGTCAGTACGTGCTTACCTGCTTCGACATAGCTTTGAGCTAGGAGCTAGGAGCTTGGAGCTCTGATAGAGTCATTTGGCATTTAACTGCGCTAAGAGCAAGCGAACGAAGTACTCTCGCCGCTACTGTGTGGTGTGTCTACTGACACCAGCCGAGCTCCAAGCTCCCAGCTCCAAGCTCCTAGCTATGTCGAGGCAGTCAAATGCGTACTGATCACTGACTACTAATCACTGATCACTATAACAAAAAAGGAGACTCAGCATGGAAAAGACAATGACTTATAATGAACTTATGGAAAATGAAGCCGTGAAGAAGGGCACCGCCGATGTGCTCGCAATCATCGAGAAGGATCCGGAGGCCATGAAGCTCATCGATGCGGCGGACACGGTGGAGGGGCTCTACGAAGCCACGAAGCGGTATCTAAAGATCGCTTGGGAGGATTTCAAAAAGGTATTTGCGAGTACCATGGACTACCTCACCTCTCAAAAGACGGCGCTCCATGATGAGGTGCTGGACAATGTGGTAGGCGGCTGGTCTTTCTCCGGCTGGTTTAATAGCCTTTCCAAGAAGGTGCAGTGCGTGGCCTGCATCGTCGTAGGCGCTACGCTGGCCGTGGCTAGCGGCGCTTTGGCAGTCACCGCTGTGGCCCTCGGCGGCCCGGTAGGCGCGGTCGTAGGAGGCCTCGCCGGCGTGGCAGGCTTCACCTACGGCGCCAATATGGTGGCGAAGGGCATTAGTGAGCTGTAATAAGAGTGGAGTGTGAAGAGTGGAGAGTGGAGTGGTGGTGCGCCGCATCAAATTATAAAGCGGCGTGCGTTTTGAAATAGGAAAACGCGTCTGGCTCTCTCCCCACTACCGTATAACCGTTCACCGTGCTCCCTCTCGCTAGCGAGCCGTGGAGTGATAATCTCTTGCATGGAAAGGTCTATCGTCTGAGGACTCGTTAGCGGTAAAAGAGCCGGTAAAAGGTTACACGGTTAACAGTCATGGGGAAGCAGGTACGCGGACTGACTTTCCAAATTTGCGGCGCTTCTTAACTTGTGCGCCGCACCTTCACTCCACTCTTCACTCTCCACACTCCACTCTCGGCAAGCATGTCCTTATCCCCCCCTATCCCTATATTTCCCCGAAAGGACCCTTC
>CAVKMC010000126.1:812-6064 GCA_963657285.1 Agathobacter sp. | reverse complement strand
ACGGCTGGAGCAACAAATCGCTGCTAAACCTCAGCATGAGGCAGCAAGCACACGCAAGCCAGCCCCCCCTCCTTCCAAAGGAAGAAGATTAGGAAGCAGGTAAACGCGCCCTGATCACTAATTACTAATTACTGACCACAAGACCACAACCGCTTTCCCGCTTACTCGGGCATAGAGTGCACTTCGTCGAAGAGTGCTTTATCCTGCTGGATTTTTTCGGCGCTGCCCATGACGCAGATGTAGGGGTCGTCGATGATGCTCTTGACGAGAGGCGCCAGGGCGCGGATGTCTTTGACCTGGCAGCCCACCACTTCGTCGCGGATGCGTTTGCGGGCTTCCAGGGTATTTCCATTGAGATAGCGCAGCATGGCTCTATCGGCCTTCATGATCGGAGTGAGCTGGATTTCGTCAGCCGCCATGGTGCCGATCACGTACTTGGTCATTTCGCGGTCAGAGAGTTCCAGGGTTTCCAGGTATTCCGGTACGCCCTTGTAGACCTCCAGGGTTTCCTTCAGGTTTGGGTCGCGGTAGGAGCAAAGGATGCCGGTGCCGTCGCGGAGGAACTGGGTGAAGGCGCCATAAGCGCCGCCCAGGACGCGGACCTTCTTCCACAGGTATTCATAGCGGAGGATGGTTTCCATCACGCGGAGAGCCCCGGTGTATTCGAAGCCATGCTGGCGGAAGTTGCTGCCCTTCGCCACATACTGCACCTTCCCGGAGGTGAGGAAGGCTTCATTGATGGAGGTCTTCGGGAAATCGAAAATATGCGGCGCTGTTTCCTCGCCCATAGGCATATCGGAAATGACAGCGGAGAGATGGGCGAGCATCGCCTTCTCTTCTTCCTCTTCCCCTACGGTTTCGAAGAACATATTCGCCCGAGTGAAGATCTTAGCCGAGAGGCCGGCGAGCTTTTCGGCGATTTCTTCTGCCTTGCCGTCGAATTCCTTCACCAGCTTAGCCAGGAAATAGTAGTAAGTGAGGCAGGTCTGCTCAGCGTACTGCCCGGCCGGCGAGAAATAGGAGGAAAGACGTCCCATGGTGAGGCTGTGGCCCCGGGAGAAGACGGACATATCCCATTCCGATTTCTCTTCCAGAAGGATTTCCTTCAGTCGGCGGGTATCCTTGAAGGAGGTGTGATTGATCACTTCTCCCAGGATTTCCATGAGCTTATCCACCTTCGTGGTCAAAGCCTTGCCGCGAACGCACATGACCGGCAGATACTTCGACGCATCGTCGATGCCGCTGTAGCTGGATACGTGGAAGGTCAGGCCGCCGGTGTAGGCATTGGAGAGGCGCGCCAGCTCGGTGTAGCTGTGCTTTTCCGTGTCCATGCTGCGAAGGAGCGAGGACAGGAGGATGGCATAGGGGAGCTCTTCTTCCGTGAGACCATAGAGCTTGAAGAACATGTTCACATAGGAAATACCGGTGGTGTGTACCGGGAAGTGGAAATGGGAAATCCCCTCTGCTTCCCCTTTCACCAGCTCTTCCTCTTCGATGTCTCGCTTCAGGTCTTCACGGGTCAGGAGCGGAATGGTCTCCAGCGCTTCCTCGGTTTCCATGGAAGCCTGGCGCTCCTTCAGCGCTTTGGTGGAAGCCATGATTTCTTCCAGCTGCTCCTCGGTGAGGCTGCTCTTATAAGATGCCAGCTTTTCGGCGGTTTCCGCATTCTTCTTTTCGGTGAGGCCCTTTTCCGGCTTCAAGGTCACCAGCACCTGATGCGGATTCTTGATCACATATTTCAAAAGAAGGCTTTCGAAATAGCCACTCTGGATGCCTTCGCGGAGAGCCTTGATGTCGTCAATGTAGCGGAGCGCTGCCATGGGGTCTCTGTCATAGAGCCACATATCCATCACGCGGACACCGTAGAAGAGGCCCTTCGGGCGGCCCTGGTAGTCGTTTTCGCGGGAGGTGAATTCCGTGCGGTTCAGCGCAGCATCCAGCATGTCCTTGTCGATGCCTTCCAGCGCCAGACCGCGGAGAGTGCTATCCAGCACCTGGGCGAATTCTGCCTGTTTCTCTGTATCCGAACCGGTCACTTCGATGGTCCATACCGGCTGCTTGTAGCTGTCGCAGTAGGAGCCGGAGAGATCATTTCCCAGACCCTTGTCCAGCACCGCCTTCTTCAAGGGAGCGCCGTCCATGTCGATGAGGACGTAATTCAAAATGCGGAAGGCCAAGGACTCCTTGGTACTCATGTGATCATTCATGGCGAGGTATAGCGCATGGATGGCCTTGCCCGCTTCGCTTTCCTGCTCTGCGATGCCATAAGGGCTGGTCACGGTGACGCGCTTCGCAAAAGGCGCCTGGGTCTTTACCGCCGAGTCCACGTTGCGACGGTCGAAGTGAGACAGGTACTCCTCGTCGATGTAGGCCAGGGTCTTCTCGATATCCATATCGCCGTAGAGGTAAATGTAGCTATTCGACGGATGGTAGAAACGGCGATGGAATTCGGTGAATTCGCGGAAGGACAGCATAGGGATCACTTCCGGATCCCCACCGGATTCGACGCCGTAGGTGGTATTCGGGAAAAGCTTCTCGGTGGCACGGTCCTCCAGGATCGCTTCCGGCGCCGAGAGAGCGCCCTTCATTTCATTGTAAACCACCCCATTATAGGTCAGCGGCGCATCCTTGCTTTCCAGCTCGTAGTGCCAGCCCTCCTGCATGAGGATCTGGGGATTCTTCAAGCAATCCGGATAGAAAACCGCATCCAGATACACGTCCATCAGATTTTTGAAATCCACCGCATTGCGGCTGGCAATCGGATACATGGTCTTATCCGGCCAGGTGATGGCGTTCAAAAAGGTATTGAGGGAGCCCTTCGCCAGTTCGACGAATGGTTCCTTCAGCGGATATTTCCGGGAGCCGCACAGGGTGGAGTGCTCCATGATATGAGGCGTCCCCTTGGAATTATCCGGTGTGGTGCGGAAACAAATGTAAAATACCTTATTATCATCATCGCTATCTAAGTACAAAAGACGAGCACCGCTCTTCACGTGCTCCATCAAGTAAGCGTCTGCATTGACTTCTTCAATATAAGACATGCGGCTCACGCGGAAACCGTGAACCATGTCTCCATCATTCCATTTCATATAAACCTCCTGGGACTGCATAGGGTGGGCTATGCAGTTTAGTTCTGGGATTAACGGTGGTGGTTAAGTAGTCGGTGGTCGGTGGTCGGTAGTCGGGACGCATTTGACTACCGACCACCGACTACCGACTACTAAAAAACAACTATGATCAATCCCAAATTTCCACACACTAGAAAAAGCGCAGGTGAAGACCTGTGCTTTTCCACTTTGAAATATTATTCAGCTCGATCTTCCGGGAAGAATTCATCGTGAATAGCCTGCACAGCCTTGTCCAGATCTTTTCTGAGGATGAGGCAGGAAATGCTGATTTCCGATGTGCTGACGATGTCGATATTCACATTCGCTCTGCCAAGCGCGCCAAACATACGAGCTGCGACGCCCGGTTTGCCCAGCATGCCGGCGCCGACCACAGAGACCTTCGCGGTGTCGTCGTCATAAATGACCTCTTCCACCTTGCCCTCGTCTCTCATCTTGTCGAGGACCTTCTTGGCATCGTCCATGTCGGTGTCATCGATGGTGAAAACGATATCCGTCTTGTCATCATTGGAATTTCTGACACTCTGTACGATCATATCCACAGTGATATTATCTTCTGCCAAAGCAGAGAATACATTATATGCTACGCCCGGCACATTGCGCAGACCCAGTACTGCGATTCTGGCAGCATGAGCATCCTGTGCGACGCCTCTAACGGTTTCATTCAAGCCTTCCATACATACCTCCCGAATAATTGTCCCTTCGTCATCTGTAAATGTGGATCTTACATGGATCGGGATATGATACTTCATGCCCAATTCCACGCTTCTTGGCTGCATGACACCGGCGCCTAAGCGAGCCATTTCCAGCATCTCCGTATTGGTGATTTCCTTCATCTTGTGCGCGCCCTTCACATGGCGAGGATCCGCAGAGTACACCCCATCCACATCGGTGAAGATTTCGCACATATCTGCATGCATACCGCCGGCCAAAGCCACCGCCGTCGCATCACTGCCGCCGCGGCCTAAGGTAGCCACATCGCCATTGGGCATAAGCCCCTGGAAACCGGCTACGATGACAATCTTGCCTTCCTCGAGCTCTTTGAATACCCGCTCCGGTCTCACGTCATCGATGGTCGCCTTGCCATAAGCGCCGCCGGCGATGATGCCTGCCTGCGGCCCGGTCAAGGAAATAGCCGGTACTCCCAGCTTTCTGAAGGTCATAGCCATCAGGGAAATAGAAATCTGTTCCCCCGTAGCCAGAAGCATATCCATCTCGCGGCCATGATTGATGTCCGATGCCTTCGCCGCCAAAGCAAGCAGATCATCGGTGGTATCGCCCATAGCAGACACGACGATAACAATCTTATCCCCCGGCTTGCGATCGCGCAGCACACGGTTTGCAATATTCAGCATCTTCTCCGGTGTCGCAACGGAACTGCCGCCGAATTTCTTTACATAAAGTGACATTTACATCCCTCATTTGCAGAGTAATCTATTTATACACATATAATGAAAGTGTATCATGAGATAGCCCCTGTGTAAAGAAGTTTTCCCATTTACTAATGGAATTCTTAGGTTAGTGGGCAGTAATTAGTACTTAGTAATTAGTGATCAGGACGCACTTGCCTTCTTTGGAAATACGGCATCTGCTCCCCTCTCTGACCTCCTTCCTTTGGAAGGAGGGGGACCGCGACAGCGGTGGAGGTTGGTATGCCATGCCTTCTTTGGGAAGAAGGTGACCGTTAGGCCTGATGGTTGACTTTTTTCCTAGCCCAAAGGGCGGTCGTTTGTTTTTTCTGAATACTAAGCGGTACAAAAGAAACATTTCTCAAGCGTTTTCCGTCACCAGTCATCCTGAGCGTAGACGAAGGATCTACCAGCAATAACGGGAATCAGAAAAATTTTACACAGAAATTAAAAGCACCATGAAGCCAGTGAGTCAGCATGAGTGACAATAGTGTCAATAAGCATGCTTCCCCATTCTCGCTATTAGATTCTCAAACTTCGCTCAGGATAACTGATAAAGGAAAATCAGATAAGAAATAGGGAGTATTTGTTGCTTAAATTAAATAACATGAAGCGGGCCAGTAGGTAAGGAAACTCATAGAAGCAGTAACATTTCAATGCCTAACAATTTAATCATTTGACATCTCTATGTTTCCACTAGTTACATCCTTATCCGACT
>CAVKMC010000126.1:0-802 GCA_963657285.1 Agathobacter sp. | reverse complement strand
GCTTCCCACCTTACACAAATACAGACTTACAGCCAGCCATTAAGAGAAAAAGTCACACAATTCAAAAGAGCCCCACAAAGCCTGAGATTTTTTTGTGAGCCAAAACATGTTAGTGATAGTTCAAATCAGCTAAGCATAGATTATATATAACCCATTACATGAGTCCCATCATATAAACATCTCTGTATTCCATATCAGATTCACAAGTTGTACAAGAAGTTGAAGCCGCTCTGTAATTTCCGCTTTACCAAACTGTGCATAGGGCTTAAATCCTAGATCATTACTCACAATAAACTTTCTGAATTTCGGATTATTTTGGTAAGCCTGTTGTCCGAGAGACTCCGTATAAATATTACCCTCATTAGAACAATACTTGAATAACTTATAGCTATATTTAGAATCGTTCAGACTGGCATTAATGCTTTTGTGCAAAAGGAGCAATGCGCCGAAACTGTTTCTCCATCGTTTAAATTCCTCTTGATCAGCGTATTCATTAGTGAACCACTCATAATGGTCAGTGATAATATGCTCAATTTCAAACGGATTTTTAGTATGCATGTTCATGTAATTACTATAATTCGATGCCACTCCAGTTTGTTCCTCAATATAGCCAGTAATACGGGAAAGCATATTCTTGATGTACTTTTTAGTAAAACTATTCAAGCGCAATTCTGGTAGCGCTCTTGCCGGATCATAAGCAAGATCCTGGTATTGCCCTTTCAGCCGAACTTTTAGTTCATCAATAGTACACCGGCGGATATTTTTGGTTACATTGAACACATAGTTTTTGATAGTGCTATAA
>CAVKMC010000125.1:4500-6088 GCA_963657285.1 Agathobacter sp. | reverse complement strand
AATCTACATGAATGATAACATGTTTTTCTATCTGGAATAAAATACCGCATTTGCATACCATTTATGCCTCGCTAAAAGGGATACGGATCCTTTACCTGCTTCGTCATAGCTAGGAGCCTTGAGCTTGGAGCTTGGAGCTTCTTTAGCGTCAATGGGCATACTCGGCGGTAGGTTCTTGAAGCGAAGCCTATTTAATCCAAGACACCATAGCTTCTAAGGAAGTACGCGGAGCTTTGTGTCTCTACCGCATGGCATGCCTACTGCCGCAAACCAAGCTCCAAGCTCCGAGCTAAAAGCTCCAAGCTATGGGAAAGCAGACAAATGCGCCTGAACACTAAGGCAATAAAAAACTGCGAGGGCCGAACGCCTCCGCAGTTTCTCCTTTACCATATATTATTTCTTTCCTTCGTCAGCTGCCTTGTTGAAGAACCATTTCTGTGCCAGCTTGTCGTAGGTGCCGTCGCTCATGATTTTCTTCAGAGCCTTATTCACTTCGGCCTGCATAGCTTTGTCTTCCTTAGCCATAATGATGACGAACTGCTCATCGGTAGCGATGGTGCCGCCGGTGGTGAGCTTGCTGGCGCCCTGGTGGGTCATGTAGTACTGCGCGCCCGGTTCGTCCACGATGGCTGCATCGGCTTCGCCGTTTTCTACGGCTTTGAATACATCTTCATAGTAGTCCGGTGTCACCAGCTTGCTTGGGTTCAAGGATTTCGCTTTGTCTTCATTGGTGGTGCCCTTTTCGGCAGCCACCACTTTGCCGGCCAAGTCCTCTGCGCCGTGGATGCCACTGGTGCCTGGGCGAACGATAATCACATAAGCGCCAAGGCTATAGTATGGATCGGAGAATGCGACATACTGTGCTCTCTTCTCCGTAGCGCCGATAGCGGAGATACCCAGATTGATCTTTTTTTCGCCAACGGATGGGAAAATTTCATCGAAGGTCATGTTGTTGAATTCCGGTTCCACTTTCATTTCGTCAGCGATGGCTTTCATTAGATCCACATCGAAGCCGATGATTTTGCCCTTTTCATCCTTGTATTCGAAAGGTGCATAGGATGCTTCTACGGCTACGGTGATCTTCTTCTTCGCTTCGCTCTGGCTGGATGCTGCATTTCCGCCGCATCCGGTGGCTACGAAAATGGCACCCGCTGCCAACAATAAAGCTGCTACTCTCCAAACTTTTTTGTTCATGATGGTCCTCCTGGAAGATTTTTTATTTCTCATATAGTCCATGAGAAATGTAACTTTTCTGAAACCATTATACTAGAACAAAATTAGTTTTTAACTTTAAATTTTCAAGTTTTATTAAGAAAATGAATGCATTTTATCATTTCTTGAAAATTTAAAGTAAATGAAGGTAATTGGTAATTAGTAATCAGTAGTCAGTACGCGATTGGCTGCAGCGAAAATGGATCCATTTTTCTCTATCACCCAAAAATAAATTAGCAATGGCGGGAAATGTGAAAAACTTTGCTGAGCGCCAAGCACGTACTGACTACTAATCCCTGACTACCGACTACTAATTACCGACTACTGATTAGTCGAGTAGACGGAATCGGGTTACCCCGCCCGCCCCTCACGGAAC
>CAVKMC010000125.1:0-4490 GCA_963657285.1 Agathobacter sp. | reverse complement strand
AGTCGGGACGCATTTGACTGCTGCGTCAATCGCGCTGATTCCCCTTTTCTGAAAAAACACCTGTGGGGCAGATGGTGAGAAAAAACAGTAGCCAGCCAAACTGTAACAGCAGGTAATCGCGCCCCGACTATCGACCACCGACTACCAACCACCGCTCCTCCTTGCCCCTTTCGCGTAGAGCCCCACGCTGATGACGAAGGCCACCGCCAGCATGGCGCTGAAGAGGTAGAGCGTCGCTGCGTAGCTGCCGGTAGATTCCTTCATCATGGAGAGAATCACCGGGCCGGCGATGCCCGCCATACCCCAAGCAGTCAGGATGGAGCCATGAATAGAGGCCAGCTGCTTCACACCGAAAAGGTCCGCCAGATACGCAGGCATGCAGGAAAAGCCGCCGCCATAGCAGGAAATCACAGCGAGCACCAGGATTTCAAACCAAAGCGCCTCCCTTGTTTCCGCCAGCTGCCAGAAAGCAAAAACCTCAAAGGCAAAGAAAATCATATAGGTCACGCCGCGGCCGATCCAGTCAGACAGAGTAGACCAGACAATGCGGCCGCCGCCATTGACGATGCCGATGACCCCCACCAAGGACGCCGCTTCCGTGGCACTCATGCCGATAAGCTCCTGGGCCATAGGTGATGCCACCGCCAAAAGACCGATGCCGCAGGTGATATTGGTGAAGAAAATCCACCACAGAGCGTACCATTTCCAGGTCCCCATGGCTTCCTTGCGAGTCAAGCTTTTGGTGGCCGCTCTATTTTCTTTTCTCTTCTCCCCCTCTGCTTTGAGAATATCCTCCAGCATTTCCGGGATTTCTCCCTTCTTCGGCGGACGGATATAGGAGGCCGAAAGAATCATCACTACGCCATAGACCAGCGCCAGGAGCAGGAAATTTTCGATGAGGCCATAGCGTTCTACCAAGAGCCGCATAGCCGGCCCGGCAAGGAGCGCCGCAAAGCCGAAGCCCATGATCGCAAGCCCAGTCGCAAAGCCGCGATGGTTGGGAAACCATTTCACCAGCGTAGAAACCGGTGTGATGTATCCCACCCCCAGTCCGATGCCACCCACAGCGCCATAGAAGAAATAGAGCATCCAAAGAGACCGGCAATGCACCGCCAAAGCCGTGCCCAAAAGTCCGCCGCTAAAGAATACAGCCGAGATCATGCCGCTCTTCGAAGGACCAAGCCTTTCTACCAAAGATCCCAAAAAGCCCGCCGAAGTGCCCAGAAATAAAATGGCAATGGAAAAAGCCCAGGTGGTTTCCGACAAGGTAAGCCCCATGGCTTCCATCACCGGCCGCGTCAATACACTCCAAGCATAGACGCTGCCGATGGACATGTGAATCCCGATAGCCGAAAGGGCGATGAGCCAACGATTTCTTTTCATCAAAAAATCCCTCCATTTCACAAATGAAGGGAAACCTAGCGCGCGGAGGAAGGCTACGCTGCGAAGCAATCCATAAAAGATCCTTCGCAGCGTTCCCTCCTCAAACACAAAACCGCCTGAGTAGGTTTCCCTGCCCAGACGGTCGGCTTTACACGAATACTGTGGTTCACGTGGTCATTTCCACATCATTCCGTCAGTTCCACAGATTCTATTTCGTTGTGCTTACAGATTAGCATGAAAGCAAGCATCCGTCAACCCTTTTACTTCTGCTCTCTCTTACCAAACCATTTTTCAAAAATCTTATCATAGGTGCCGTTGGCTTTGAGCTCCTTCAGCGCTTTATTGACAGCAGCCTGCAGTTCTTTATTTTCCTTCTTCACAGCGAAGACCATGCCATTGGCATTCTTAGAGGTACCTACGATCTTTAGCTCCTTGTCGCCGCCCTGCTTCAGGTAGTACATGCCTACCGGCTGGTCGATGACCACAGCGTCCAAGGTCTTAGCCTGCAGCTCCATGAAGGCCTGGGAATTGGAGTCCAGCTGCTTCACCTGAGAAGCCTTTGCCTCCTGCGCCAGCTTCACCTGCTGGGTGCCTACCTGTACGCCTACAGCTTTTCCTTCCAGGTCAGCCCAATCCTTGATGGTCTCATTGTCCTTCCGAATGATAATGATGTAGCCATTTTCAGTGAAATAAGGATCCGAGAAGGCTACCTGCTTTTCTCTTTCCGGTGTCGCATCAAGGCCTGCCGCGATGAGATCGATCTGGCCGGACTGCACGGCCGGGATCAGCGCATCAAAGCCCATGGACTTGAATTCCATCTGGCTGCCCATCTGCTTGATCAAAGCATCAGCCAGGTCCAAGTCGAAGCCTACATACTTATCGTCCTTGGAAAATTCAAAAGGCGGGAATGTGGTTTCCGAGCCTACACGGATCACAGAAGGAATCCCGGAGCCGGACTTTGCCTGTGTGCTCTTGGAGTCACCGCCACCGCAGCCTGCGCCCAGAAAAGCGGCTGCCAACAGAGCTGCTCCCATCAAAATTTTTGTAGTTTTTTTCATCCCATTCATCTCCATAATCTACTAAACAATCTAATTATGAATATAGGCTTATAGTAACAAATTTATATCTTTTCTGTCAAATTGGTAAAGTGCGTTCTAAATTAGTGGTCGGTGGTCGGTGGTCGGTAGTCGGTAATCCGTGATCAGCGATCACCGACTACCGACTACCGACCACCGACTACGAAAAATAAAAAGCCGCCAAGCTTTCACTCAGCAGCTCTTTTCAAATTACTTTTCCAATTCCTTGGTGATCTTTTCCAGTGCCATTTCCAAGGTGTGCCAGCCGAGGGTCGCGCATTTCACGCGGACGGGCATCTTGGAAATATCTTTCAGCGTGATAGCGGCTTCCAGCTCCTCCAAGATTTCCTCATCGGTGACCTTACCGCGGATCATGTCCAGGAAGAGGCGGCACAGACGGAGAGCGTCCTCCACTGTGCGGTCCTGCAGAAGCTCTGCCATCATAGCGGTAGAGGCCTGGCTAATGGCGCAGCCGGTGCCGGTGTAAGCTAAGTCCTTGATGACGCCATCTTCGATTTTCACTTCGATGTCGATGTCATCGCCGCAGCTGGGATTGTGTCCGTGCTCGCGGACCGTAGGACAGTCCAGCTTTCTTTTATTGCTCTTATCCTTGTTGTATTCCAGGATGAGGTCGGTGTACAGCTGTTTCAGTTCCATCAGTCATCATACCCCATGACTTTCCGCACATCCTTGAGCTTTTCCAGGAAATAATCCACTTCTTCTTCGGTGTTGTAGAAATAGAAGCTGGCCCGGCAGGACGCATTGACTCCCAGGTAGATGTGCAAAGGCTGGGCGCAATGGTGACCGGTGCGGATGCAGATGCCTTCGGCGGAAAGAATCTGCGCCACATCGTGCGGATGGACGCCTTCCACGTCGAAAGCCACGAGGCCTTCCTTCTCTTCCGGATTTGTTGGCCCGATGATGTGGATGAAGGGGAGCTTCTGCATACCTTCGATGCAGCGTGCCACCAATTTCTTTTCCTGCGCTTTGATTTCATCAAAGCCAATGGACTGTACATATTTGATAGCCGCTACAAGGCCCACAGCGCCTTCCACATACTGGGTGCCTGCTTCGAATTTCGCCGGCAGCTCTGCGTAGGTGGTTTCCTGCTCATGTACGTCCTCAATCATGTCGCCGCCCATGAGGAATGGCTCCATGTCCTCCAGCAATTCTTCTTTGCCATAGAGCACGCCGATGCCGCCCATAGAGCACATCTTGTGTCCCGAGAAGGCGAAGAAATCGCAGTCCAAATCCTGCACGTCTACTTTCTTGTGCGGCGTGGACTGTGCTCCGTCCAGGACGACGATAGCGCCGTGAGCGTGAGCTCTCTCAATCAATGGCTTCGGATCAAAGTCGATGCCCAGCACATTGGAAACCTGAGCGAAAGCGAAAATCTTCACTCTCGGGTCATCGATCTTCTTCAATTCCTCTTCCGGGAAATGGCCGGTTTCCTTGTCTACATAGATGTAGTCCAGGGTAGCGCCGGTCTTGGCTGCCACCCGCTGCCAGGTCACTAAGTTTGAGTGATGCTCGGCAATGGTAATGAGGATGTGGTCGCCAGCCTTCAGGTGCGTCTCCCCATAGGAGCGAGCCACGATGTTCAAGGACTCGCTGGTATTTCTGGTATAAATGATTTCTCTTTCGCTCTTGGCATGGATGAAGTCCTTCACCACTTCCTTCGAAGTGTCATAGGCTTCCGATGCGGAAATCGCGAAAAGGTGCGCTCCTCTGTGAGGATTCCCATTCTCATGGAGCACATAGTCAGTCACCGCATTCACCACAGGAAGCGGTCTCTGGGTGGTAGCTGCGTTGTCAAAATAGACAATCTCGCGGCCCGCCATTTTTGTATGTAGGATAGGAAAATCCTTCCTAATCAGTTCGCTATTCATAAAAATCTCCTAACTGGTATAGCGTTCACTTCCACGTCAACCAATTCAGCCAAAAGGTTCAGGGTTCAGGGTTCAAGGTTCAGGGGTGGTACGCCGCATCAATTCATATAGCGGCGTTATTTTTGAAATATAGAAAATGTGA
>CAVKMC010000124.1:0-6108 GCA_963657285.1 Agathobacter sp. | reverse complement strand
GCGATAGAGAATGGACGTAGAGGTGATGCCATCCACATCGTAGTCCCCATAGACCACGATCCGCTCCTTCCGCTCTAGGGCCAGAAGGATGCGATCCACTCCTTCCTTCATTCCCTTCATCAGGAAGGGATCACTTAAATTGGATAAATCATCATACAGGAAATGAGACAATTTCTCCGGCGTGTCGATGCCGCGGCGCATCAAAATCCGCGCCAGCCCTGCCGGGATAAATCGGTCCCAGAAAAATTTCGGTATGTCTTTGCTCTCCTGCGCACCCGCTCGGATGTGCCACTTGCATGTACTCTTCTCTTCACTCATAAGCGTTTCCTCTGTTTCCTCGGGATAGGCTGCTATATTTCATCGTGCGGCCCATCCTTCTACAATCGGGTATTTGCATTGAATTATATCATAAAATGCGTAGGAATGGGGCTTGGGATTTAGTAATTAGTGGTCAGTGGTCAGCGATCAGTAGTCGGTGGTCGGTGGTCGGTGGTCGGGACGTGCTTACCGTTTGCTTCGCATCATCCGGCCTGACGGCCACCTTCTTCAGGGAAGAAGGCTCGATCGAGGCGACCGTTAAACGCGCCTTATCCCTTATCCCCTATCTCTTGTCCCTTTTTTCCAATAAAAAAGGACTGCTTTCGCAGTCCTCTTATATTTCTTATCTTACGCTTTTCACTTTCATGCGGCGTTCCAGAAGGCGGAGACACATGGATACGATGAAGGTCATGATGAAGTAGTAGACCGCAACGATAACCAGCGGCGGGAACGGCTGGAAGCTGATGCCCTGAATGGTGGTGGCGGTGTACATCAGGTCAGCCATACCGATGACAGAGACCTGGGAGGATTCCTTGATCAAGGTGACGAATTCGTTACCGATGACAGGAAGGATATTTCTGATGGCCTGGGGAATGATGATGCGGACCATGGATTCCCATTTCGAGAAGCCCAGGGACATAGCGCCTTCCAGCTGGCCCTTCGGGATGGACTGGATGCCGGAGCGGACGATTTCGCACTCGTAGGCACCGGAATTGATAATCAAAGCCAGGACGCCGGCGGAGAGTCTTTCAAAGTCCACGCCCATGATGGTAAAGCTGGGGAAATGGATGCCCAGGAATGGCAGCCCAAAGAACACCAAAGAAATCTGCACCAATACCGGCGTGCCGCGGATGACTTCTACATAGACTGTAGCGATCCACTGAAGGATTTTGATACCGGAAATCTTCATGAATGCCAGGATGATCCCCAAGAGGAGACCAAAGAAGCAGGACAGAAGGGAAATGATGATGGTGATTTTTACACCGGACATAAATATGTCATTATATTTTACTGCTGTTTCTAAAACCATGTCCATAGTTGCATCATCTCCTTAAATCTCGGCATGAATGAGGCGCTTCAGGAAGGTCTGTGTACGCTCTTCCTGCGGGTGGGTGAAGATTTCCTCGGGATTTCCTTCTTCCACGATGTAGCCTTTATCCATAAAAATGACATGATTCGAAACGCTTCTAGCGAACTGCATTTCGTGGGTGACCACAGCCATGGTCATGCCGCCCAATGCGACTTCCTTCATGACCGTGAGCACGTCGCCGACCAGCTCCGGATCGAGCGCCGAGGTCGGTTCATCGAAAAGGAGCATTTTCGGCTTCATGGCCAAAGCGCGAGCGATGGCCACGCGCTGCTGCTGGCCGCCGGAGAGCTCGCCGGGATAGTAGTCGGCGCGATCCGCCAGACCTACGCGAGAGAGAAGCTCCATGGCTTCTTCCTTGGCCTGGGCCTTCGAAAGCTTTTTGATATGCACCGGCGCGTACATCACGTTTTCAATGGCGGTGAACATAGGAAACAGGTTGAAGGACTGAAATACCATGCCCACATCGCGACGCAGCATTTTCACGTCGGTCTTTTCATTCACCTTTTTGCCTTCGAACCAAAGTTCGCCGCCCGTCGGCTTTTCCAACAAATTCAAGCAACGGAGAAATGTACTCTTCCCGGAGCCCGATGGTCCGATGATGGTGCATACTTCCCCGTTTTCAATTTTTACATTGATATCTTTCAGCACTTCGACTTTTCCGAAGGCTTTCTGTAAGTGTTTTACTTCGTAAACAACTTTTTTCTCTGCCATGTGCCTCACACCCTTCTATAATATTCAGATATTAGCATAAGTATACACTTGTGTCAATGTAGAAAACGGGATAGGGGATAAGGGATAAGACGCGTTTAACTGTTTTCCCATAGCTTTGAGCTTTGAGCTAGGAGCTTGGAGCTCTGTTAGTGTCCAGTAAACATGCTACACGATAGAGACATTGCGTTCTCGTCAAATATGCTTACTAGACACCAATGAAGCTCCAAGCTCCTAGCTCCAGGCTCCTAGCTATGGGGAAGCAGTCAAACGCGCCCTATCCCTTACCCCTTATCCCTTTTTCGCAACAGATTTTAAACCTTATTTATATATAAGCCCCCTCCCCATTCCTTTCGGCCCACCTACAAATCGACTTACGGTCGGGCATTTTCATTTCCATAAGCGGCTTGAAAAATTAAAGTGTTTCTCATGTTCTATTTACGATGATTTCTAAGAATGTTAAAATGATTTCATGATTTTGGTTAATTATTAAATCATATACATTTTTATCCACGAGGAGGAGTAATTATGAGCAAGAACGAAGACCTGCACGCACATAACTGCGGATGCGGCCATTGCCACGAACACGACCACGCAGAAAGCCACGCTCACGAAAATGATTCCCATCAGAATGATGAGGAGCATCATCATTGTCACGAAGAAGAGCACGAATGTCACTGCCACGAGCACGAACATGAACACGATCATGAACATGCTTGCGGCTGCGGACATGAACATAACCACGAAGAGCATGACCACGACCACGCACACGAATGTGGTTGCGGTCACGACCATGGACACGAACACAGCCATGAAGGCCACGATCATGAACATGGCCATACATGCGGTTGCGGTCACGATCACGAAGGCCATGACCACGGTCACGAATGTGGCTGCGGCCACGATCATGGCCATGCGCACGAAGGCCACGACCACGGCAGCTGCGGGTGCGGGCATGACCACGGTCACGATCATGGACACGATCACGGCCATGATCATGGGCACGACCATGGCGGCTGCGGTTGCGGCTGCTGTGAAGAGGTGGAGGAGGAGCATCACGACCACTCTGCTGACCCGGAAATGGCAAAGTACAAGGACAATGCCATCGATGTGATGGAAAGTGAAGAGGAAATCAAAGTCGATGAACGCCGCGCCTTCGGCCACTTCCATGACAAGGGCGTGCACCACCAGGACGGTCATAAGAATGACTGTCACTGCCACGACTGCATTGAGGAAGAGGACTGCGATTACTGCGGCAAGGATCTCGCTTCCTGCCACTGTGATTTCTTGGGCAAGGAATACAAGAGAGGCCTCTACCACATCGAACACTTGGACTGCATGGAATGTGCAGCAAAGATGGAAGGCAAGATCCGCGAAATGCCGGCGGTATTCTTCGCTTCGATTTCCTTCACCAAGAAGGAGCTGCGCCTGATTTCCAAGGACAATCCGGATGCTATGATCCCGGAGGTGCTGAAGGTTTGCCGCAGCGTCGATGAAAATGTAGGCATCGTTCCTCCGTCGGACAAGACAGGCTTCAAGACGGAAATCTATGAAATCCCCACCCTGGACTGCGCCGCTTGCGCAGTGAAGCTGGAAAAGGTCGTGAACCGCCAGCCCGGCGTGCTCTCCGCTTCTATTTCCTTCGCCACGAAGACCATGAAGCTCACTGCGGAAGACCCGGATGCTCTCATCCCGGAACTGATCAAAAAGTGCAGCGAAGTGGAAAGCGGCACGGAAATCGTGAAGAAGCAGCGCCCCTCCAAGGCACAGCAGAAATCCAAGGTGAAGAAAGAAGAATCCTTCTTCGATAAGCTGAAGAGTGAGAAGAGCCAGCTTTTCATCGGCGGCATCCTCTTCGTCATCGGTATGCTGATGCACTACAACCCGGCGAATATGTTTGCCGGCATGTCTGATGTAGGCGACATTTTCTTCTTTATTTCCTACTTCATCTTAGGCGGCCCCATCGTTTACACCGCTCTCAAGAACATCACCCACGGGGAATTCTTCGATGAAACCTTCCTCATGACCGTGGCTACCGTCGGCGCTTTCGCTATTCATGAATACCCGGAAGCCGTTGGCGTCATGCTCTTCTACCGCATCGGTGAATATTTCCAGGATCTCGCCGCTGATAGAAGCCGCGACCAGATCATGGACGCTGTAGACCTTCGTCCGGAAGTGGTACAGCGCGTCCTCGCTGACGGCACCACCGAAACCATCCCGGCCGAAGAAGCCGAAGTGGGCGACATCCTCCTCATCCGCCCCGGCGATCGTATCCCGCTTGACGGCATCATTTCCGAAGGGGAAACCCAGATCGATACCTCCGCTGTCACCGGCGAACCGAAACCGGTCCTGGCCGCTATCGGCGACTCCGTAGACTCCGGCTGTGTAAATATGACCGGCACCATCAAGATCCAGGTAGAAAAGGTTCTCTCTGAATCCATGGTTACCAGAATTCTTGACTCTGTAGAAAATGCAGTAGCCAGCAAGCCGAAGATCGACCGATTCATCACCCGTTTCTCCCGTGTGTACACTCCTATCGTTGTATTCGTAGCCATTGCGGTAGCTGTCCTTCCCCCACTCTTCTTCGAAGCAGACTGGGATAAATGCATCTACACCGCGCTGACCTTCCTCGTTATCTCCTGCCCCTGCGCACTGGTTATTTCCGTGCCCCTCTCCTTCTTCGCCGGCATCGGCGCGGCTTCCAAGGAAGGTATCCTTTTCAAGGGCGGCACTGTCATGGAAGCTCTGTCCAACACCAAAGCCGCTGTGCTCGATAAGACCGGCACACTGACCGAAGGCAAATTCAAGGTCCGCACCATCGTGAAGACCGCAGACGCTTCCGAAGATGAAATCCTCGCTCTGGCAGCTGCCGGAGAAATCTACTCCACCCACCCCATCGCTCAGTCCATCGTTTCCGAAGCCAATGAAAAAGGCCTCGCTACTCCGAAGCTGGAATCCATGCAGGAAATCGCAGGCCACGGCGTGAAGGCGAAGTGGAATGGCAAGGACGTATACATCGGAAATGAAAAGCTCCTGAACAAAGCGGGCATCATCCTGCCGAAGCTTCCGGAAACCAAGGAAGTGGGCACCGAAGTCTACGTAGCTACCGACAAGACCCTCCTGGGCCGTATCACCATCTCCGACGCCATCAAGTCCGACACCATCCAGGGCATCAAAGATCTGAAAGAATTGGGCATTACCCCCGTCATGCTGACCGGCGATAATGAAACCAGCGCGAAAGCTATCGGCTCCATGGTAGGCATCGAAAATATCCATGCCGGCCTGCTTCCGGAAGATAAGCTCTCGGAAATGCAGAAGGTCAGAAAAGACATCGGCTCCGTCCTCTTCGTCGGCGACGGCATCAATGACGCTCCGGTCCTCGCCGGTGCGGATGTAGGCGCTGCTATGGGCAGCGGTGCAGACGCAGCCATCGAAGCCGCTGATGTGGTATTCCTGAACTCCAATGTGGATGCGATTTCCAAAGCCGTCAAGGTAGCTAAGAAAGTTATCAAGACCGCTTGGGAAAACGTAGCCTTCGCTCTCATCGTAAAGATCGCTGTCATGATCATGGGCCTCCTGGGCTATGCCAATATGTGGATCGCCGTCTTCGCAGACACCGGCGTCACCATCCTCTGCATCGTCTACGCAGTCCGCCTCTTGAAAGTGAAATTCTAAATACGCACGATAAAAGCCCTACTCGGTAAAAGTCGAGTAGGGCTTTTAATTTTAGTAGTCGGTGGTCGGTGGTCGGTAGTCGGGCCCTGTCTTTCCTAAATGTGACCTCCTTCCTCTGGAAGGAGGGGGACCGCTTGCGGTGGAGGTTGGCAGGCGTGCTTGCCGGCTTACAAGCCACCCCCCTGCCCCCCTTCCAGAGGAATGCTGTTAAGTTAAGAAATTTATGCTAAGGGTTACAGCAAATTTGTTGCTCTAGCCTTATGGGAGTAGACCCTTGGAGAAGGGTCGCGCGATAGCGCCGGATAGAAATGCGCCGC
>CAVKMC010000123.1:0-6138 GCA_963657285.1 Agathobacter sp. | reverse complement strand
ATTTCTATCCGGCGCTATCGCGCGACCCTTCTCCAAGGGTCTACTCCCGTAAGGTTAGAGTCACAATCGATACTAACCCTTAGCATAAGACTCAACAGCGTTTTCCTAAATGAGCAGCAGGTCTGCAAAGCGGACAGCACTTCGTCTCATGACTCAATCGCTCAAGCGCACCTACTGACGCCAATGAAGCTCCAAGCTCCCAGCTCAAAGCTCCTAGCTATGACGAAGCAGGTAAACGCGCCCGACTACCGACCACCGACTACCAAAGAGCAAAAAAAGAAACCCATATGATTTCTCATACAGGTTTCTTTCACAAGCTTATCATTCCGGCAAATCGTTTCTCAGGACCCTATGGGCCATGCCTACATTGACTTCATTGAAATGGAGGACGCCTACGCCGATGAAGATGGCTACGCAGAGGTGCTCCTTCCAGCGGGCGATGCCGATCTTGCCGCCTACATTCATACCGATAGCCATGGGCTTGATCTGCTCGATGGCAGACTCCACGGCGCCTACCACGGAGCCGTCGCCCACGTGGGTATCGGAGATGACGTGCTGGCGCTGGGCCGCTACGATGGCGGATTCGAAAATTTTCGGAAGGATATCCAAGAATTTCCCGCCAAAGTTCACAGCCACGGCACGGATGCCTTCCTTGGCCAGCTTTTCGCGGAGCTCATTCTCGTCGGCTCTCGTCTCGGTGAGAGACATGCGGAGCGCTGCGCGACCTACATCAGCACTTTGATATTCCCGGTAGGCCATTTTAGTTTTCCCGTTCTTTGATCTGACGGATCAGGTTTGCCACGAACATCGGGAGCATGGTGCTGCCCAGGTCCCCATCCTTGCGGCTTCTGACGGTGATGGTGTGGTTCTGCATTTCCTTATCGCCTACGATGATCATGTACGGTACCTTTTCCATCTGTGCCTTACGGATCTTGTAGCCCAAGGTTTCATTTGCTTCTTCTACCTCTACGCGGAGATCCGATTCAGCCATAGCATTGGCGATGGATTTCGCATAGTCCAGATTCTTTTCGGTGACCGGGATAATCTTTGCCTGTACCGGAGCGATCCATACCGGGAAAGCGCCGGCATAGTGTTCGATGAGGATGCCGATGAAGCGTTCCAGGGAGCCGTAGCCTGCGCGGTGCAGCATGACGGCTCTGTGTTTCTCGCCATCTTCCCCTACATAGTTCACGTCGAAACGTTCCGGCAGCTGCATATCCATCTGGATGGTGCCGCACTGCCAGGTACGTCCCAAGGAGTCCTGTACGTGGAAGTCCAGCTTCGGACCATAGAATGCGCCGTCGCCTTCATTGATCTGGTACGGTACGCCGGTCTTTTCGATGGCTTCGCGGAGCGCATTGGTGGAGATTTCCCACAGCTCATCGCTGCCCATGGAATTTTCCGGACGAGTGGAGAGCTCTACATGGAATTCCAGGCCGAAGACGCCGTACATCTTCTGGTACATAGCCATACATTTGATGACCTCGTCCTTCATCTGGTCCTGGGTCATGAAAATGTGCGCATCGTCCTGGGTGAAGCAGCGTACACGGAAGAGGCCGTGGAGAGCGCCCTTCAGCTCGTGACGATGTACCAGGCCGAATTCGCCGACGCGCATAGGGAGATCTCTGTAGGAACGCTGCTGGGTCTTGTAGTACAGGATTCCGCCGGGGCAGTTCATCGGTTTGATCGCATAGTCTTCTTCATCGATCTGGGTGAAATACATATTTTCCTTATAATGATCCCAATGGCCGGACTGGAGCCACAGCTTCTTGGACAGGATCACCGGGGTCATGATTTCTACATAGCCGAATTCCTTGAAGAGCACTCTTTCGTATTCCATCAGCGCATTGCGCAGGTGCATGCCCTTCGGGTGGAAGAATGGGAAGCCCGGGCCCTCTTCATGGAAGGAGAAGAGATCCAGCTGCTTGCCCAGCTTTCTATGGTCGCGCTTTTCTGCTTCTGCACGGACGAAGAGGAAATGATCCAGGTCTTCCTTGTTGTAGAAAGCGGTCGCGTAGATACGCTGCAGCATCTTATTCTTGGCATCGCCGCGCCAGTAAGCGCCTGCTACGGTCATCAGCTTGAAGACCTTCACCTTGCCGGTATTCTTCATATGCGGGCCGGCGCAGAGATCGGTGAAGTCGCCCTGTTCATAGAGAGAAATGGTTTCCTCCTCCGGCAGGTCCTCGATGAGCATCACCTTATAGTCCTGGCCCTTGTCTTTGAAATACTGCAGCGCTTCTTCGCGAGGCAGTACCTTCTTCACCAGCGGGATATTTTCCTTGGAAATCTTAGCCATTTCTTTTTCGATGGCTGCGAAATCTTCCTGGCTGAATACGTGCTCCGAGTCCAGGTCATAGTAGAAGCCATCATCGATCGCCGGGCCGATAGCAAACTTCACGCCCGGGAAGAGGTGCTGGATCGCCTGCGCCATCACGTGGGAAGCAGTGTGGCGAAGAGTGAAGAGACCCTCCGGATCCTCTTTGGTGAAAAATTCTACCACTGCGCCGTCCACTACCGGGTCACGCAGGTCAGCAAGCTCGCCGTTCACCTTCGCTACGACAGCATTCTTGCCGAGGCTATTGGAAATCGCTTTCGCAGCGTCTCCCAAAGAAATAGCGCTTTCAAATTCCTTTTCTTTTCCGTCTTTCAGACGAATGGTAATCATAGTATCTTCCTTTCTCTCACAGAAATAAGGTCTCCATCTGCTGGGACAGTGGTAGGAAATCTGATTTCTGAAAATAAAAAAACTTCCATCCCCTAAGGGACGAAAGTTCAATTCCGTGGTTCCACCCAAATCGGAGCAATGCTCCACTTGTCGGTCCTGTAACGAGACCAGCCGGGAGGACTTCGATCCTCCTGTTCAAGAGCGGTAACGCGCCTCCTCCATCATCTGCTCCCACCAAATGCAGACTCTCTTCGCATGGACATAAGGCCCATCATGTCTCCGTCATCACATGTATGGAAATACTATAGTCTCCTTTGTGAGTTTTGTCAAGGAAATTTTGTACTTAGTAATCAGTGATCAGCGATCAGTAATTAGTAGTCGGTAGTCAGTAGTCGGTAGTCGGTAGCCGGTGGTCGGTGGTCGGTGGTCGGTGGTCGGGCGCGCCAAGCCATCTTCTCTGGAGCAGGGCTGCCTTCCCCCATCTACCCCCTTCCTCTGGAAGGGGGAGGGCCCGAAGGGCGGGGGTTGGCCCGCGGAAAGTGGTCGGTAATCGGTGGTCGGTAGTCGGTACCCGCGTACCTGCTTCGTCATAGCTAGGAGCTTGGAGCTTGGAGCTCGGCTAGACTCCAGTAAGCATGCTTAGCGACAGCAAAAGATTTAGAAAACATTTCAAATCCCCAAACATCAATTTCAAATATTTTTCAAGAAGAAGGGCAAATAAAAAGACTCCTTTCGGCACTATGTAAGTAGAGCAGCAATTTATTTCGAAATTTATTATTGTCTCTTCTCACATTTCTTTAGATTACCGAAAGGAGTATTATATAGTGAACATATGGGATCCGGAAAAGGAAAATCTTATCCAAAGCCTGGTAAGCCAAATCCCAGTAAGCCATCGCTTGTAAAATTATTCAATCAAGCCGGTTCTACAAAAGTACGAGAGGTTAAAGGTGTGATCATTTGGAAATCCCATTCTCCTCCACCACCTAATGCAAAACCCGATACCGTTTATCGATGTTACACAGGAGACACATTAACATCAGAAAGATATTACGATAATAACGGTCGACCTTATCTGGACATTGATTATACGAATCATGGAAACAGCAAAAAACACCCCTACGTACCTCACCAACATGATATTATTATAGACAGCAATGGCAAATTCATCAGATCGAAAGGAGAACCAATCACATGACAAAAGGACGACTCGCCAAGTATGTAAGCCAAGGAGATGAAATCGAATTCGTTTACAAAGGAAAAAATTACTCTATCACTTACGCAACTACAGATGGCGTAGACTGTATTTCATTCTGTGAGTTTTACAGTGATACACTGGATGTGCCGGATGTGGATACCCTGTGGGATAGTGAGTATCATGGAATGGCTGTCAGTGAAATTATTTCCTCTCTTACCATTTACGATATGTGGATATACTAAGGATACGCGACATGGACAAATCAAAAAATTTATTTGACGATGGCTTTCACCCCGAGCTGGTGGAAGGCGCTCTCTTCGATGGGATACTGGATATCCCTACGCTGAAGCCGCCGGAGGATATCGTCATCCCGAAAACGCTAATTCCCTTCAGCAAACGAAAGCAAAGCAAAAATCATGATGAGTTTGTGTGTTTTTACGAATATGACATCAAATTCCGCGATGTGCTCACATCGGTCAATCAATTTCTCCCTGAGCTTAAGCAATTCAAAGGTGTGATTACGCCGGACTGCTCTTTGTATAGAGACATGCCCTTGGTCCTACAGCTGGCCAATATCTACATGAATCGAGCCATCGGTCACAAATTGCAATCGGAAGGGCTCTATGTGATTCCTTCCATTCGCTGGGGCGACGAACGTACCTATTCCGACGACTATCTCCCGGAAAAAGCTGCTTTCCTGGGTGTCCCCAAGAACAGCATCCTATCCATCAGCACCTATGGCTGCATAAAAGACTTGGATGATCGCAGGTATTTCGCATGCGGTTTGTGGAGTATGCTTGATACGCTTCGCCCACATACCGTTCTAGTGCATGGCCCTATGCCGGAAGATATTTTTGAGCCTTTTGATGAAGATGTCCACTTCGTGCAATACGATGACTGGATCACCTATAAGCATCGAAAAGGCAATGAAGATGGCCACGAAGGCTCCGGTCATGTGCCTGTGTACTCCAAAGTTTACCCATCAAGAAATCATTCCAAAAAAGAATAATCAACGTAAAAAAGCCGCCACGAGGGCGGCTTTTACTATGCGATTTTTGTGATGATATAGCGGAAAATGTGAGCAAGAAGTGAGTCGCGACCTGATCACTGATCACTAATCACTGACCACTAGGACGCAGCCTTATTCCACGGTCACGGACTTCGCCAGATTTCTCGGCTTATCCACATCGTTTCCTCTCTTGATGGAGGTGTAGTAAGCGAGAAGCTGCATGGGGATGACAGCGAGGATGGGAGCGATGAAGGGATCCACTCGGGGGATGCGGACGGTCTCGGTGGTGTATTTTGCGATTTCCGCATCGTCGTCGTAGCCGATGCCCATGACTTCGGCGCCGCGGGCGCGGACTTCCTGGATGTTGCTGTACATCTTCGCGCTCACGTCGTCCTGGGTAGCCACAGCGATGACCGGGGTTTCCGGGCTGATGAGGGCCAGGGTGCCGTGCTTGAGCTCACCGGCTGCGTAGGATTCGGCGTGGATGTAAGAGACTTCCTTCAGCTTCAGGGCACCTTCCATGGCAATGGCGTAGTCGATGGAGCGGCCGAGGTAGAAAATATCATTGGCTTTGATAAGATTTTCAGCTACATCGGCCATGTGATCCTTTTCTACCAGTACCTTTTCGATCTGCGCGGGGAGTTCCTTGAGGCCGGTGGTGATCTTCGCTACCAATTCCGGTTTCAGGGTGCCTTTCAGCTGGCCCATGTAGAGGGAAAGGAGCAGGAGGGCCACCAGCTGGGTGGTGTATGCTTTCGTGGAGGCTACGGCGATTTCCGGGCCGGCCAGGGTGTAAATGACATGGTCTGCTTCGCGGGCGATGGAGGAGCCGATGGAGTTTGTGACAGCGAGGCTCTTAGCGCCCAGTCGTTTCGCTTCTTTGAGAGCTGCCAGGGTATCGATAGTTTCCCCGGACTGGCTGACAACGATGCAGAGGGTCTTGTCCGTGGTCAAGGGGCGGCTGTAGCGATACTCCGATGCGATTTCTACGGAAACAGGGATCTTTACGAAGCGCTCGATATAGTGCTTCGCAACGAGGCCTGCATGGTATGCCGTGCCGCAAGCGGTGATGAGGATGTGATCGATGCCGTCGAAGCACTCCTTCGTCCAGCCCAGGTCGTCGAAGTTGACGGAGCCGTCTTTATTGAGGTGAATCTGTACGGTATCGCGGACGGCTTTGGGCTGTTCGTAGATTTCCTTCAGCATGAAGTGCGGGTAACCGCCTTTTTCTGCTGCTTCGGCGCTCCATTTCACTTCCTGTACTTC
>CAVKMC010000122.1:0-6152 GCA_963657285.1 Agathobacter sp. | reverse complement strand
TTTCTTCCGGTGCTTTATCGATGGAAGCGTAGTCGAGGAAGTTTGCTTTGCCTTCCTGAGCGAGAACTTTGGTGATAGCAGCGGTCAGGGTAGTTTTACCATGATCGACGTGGCCAATGGTGCCGATGTTAACATGCGGCTTGGTTCTTTCGTAATGAGCTTTTGCCATTTTGATATCTCCTTAAAAAATTATTTCTTTCCGAGTCTTTCTTCAGTGATCTGCTGAGAAATAGCCTTCGGAACTTCTTCATAATGATCGAATGTCATGGTGAAGGTACCGCGGCCCTGGGTGGAGCTGCGGAGAGCTGTAGCGTAGCCGAACATTTCGGAAAGCGGTACGAAGCCTTTGATTCTGGATTCGCCGTTTTCAGTTTCCATGCCTTCGATACGTCCACGACGGGAGTTCAGGCCGCCGATAACGTCGCCCATGTAATCTTCCGGAACGTCTACTTCTACAGACATATATGGTTCGAGGAGAACCGGATCAGCTTTCTTAGCGCCGTCTTTGAATGCCATGGAGCCGGCAACCTTGAAGGCCATTTCGGAGGAGTCGACATCATGGTAAGAACCGTCGTATACGGTAACCTTAACGTCTACCATCGGATAGCCTGCAACTACGCCGTCTTCGAGAGCTGCTTCAACGCCGGCCTGGATCGGGTTGATGAATTCCTTCGGAATGACGCCGCCAACGACTTCATTTGCGAATTCAAAGCCTTTACCAGCTTCCTGCGGTTCGAGACGCAGCCAGCAGTGACCGTACTGACCATGACCGCCGGTCTGACGAACGAATTTGCCTTCGGATTCGACAGTCTTGCGGATGGTTTCGCGGTAAGCAACCTGCGGTTTGCCTACGGTGCATTCCACGTTGAATTCACGTCTCATTCGATCGACGATGATGTCCAGGTGGAGTTCGCCCATGCCGGAAATGATGGTCTGGTTGGATTCCGGATCGGTGTGTACTCTGAAGGTCGGATCTTCTTCTGCCAGTCTCTGGAGAGCATTGCCCATCTTTTCCTGGTCAGCTTTGGTCTTCGGTTCAACAGCAACGGAAATAACCGGTTCCGGGAATTCCATTTTTTCAAGTACAATCGGGTTTTCGATATCGCAAAGGGTATCGCCGGTTGTTACATCTTTGAAGCCTACAGCTGCAGCGATATCGCCGGTGTATGCTACATCGATTTCATGACGCTGATTTGCATGCATCTGGAGGATACGGCCAACGCGTTCTTTCTTTCCTTTAGTGGAGTTCAGAACGTAGGTGCCCTGGTCCATCTTACCGGAGTAAACGCGGAAGTAAGCCAGTTTACCAACAAATGGGTCAGCCATGATCTTGAATGCCAGTGCTGCCAAAGGAGCGCTGTCGTCCACCGGACGTTCAGCTTCTTCGCCATCAAGAGTGGTACCCTTGACAGGAGGAATATCGAGCGGGGACGGGAGGTAATCGAGAACTGCGTCAAGCAGCATCTGGATACCTTTGTTCTTGTATGCGGATCCGCAGAATACCGGGAAGAGTTTGCAGTCAAGAACCTGCTGACGGAGAGAAGCCTTGACTTCTTCCATAGAAAGTTCTTCACCTTCGAGGTATTTTTCCATCAGTTCATCGCTGCCTTCAGCGGCGGTTTCGATGATCTGTTCGCGGAGTTCTTCTACCTGATCAGCGAGTTCAGCCGGAACACCTTCGGTATGGTATTCTTTGCCGTCATCACTGTCGTAGATTTCAGCTTCTCTTGTCAAGAGGTCGATGATGCCTTTGAAGGTATCCTGCTTGCCAATAGGAAGCTGCATCGGGATAGCTCTTGCGTGCAGACGAGTATCCATGGTTGCTACAGCATGTAGGAAGTCTGCGCCGATGGTATCCATCTTGTTGATGAATGCGATACGGGGTACGCGGTAGTGGTCTGCCTGTCTCCAAACGGTTTCAGACTGGGTCTGTACGCCGTCCTTCGCACTGAATACAGCAACGGAGCCATCGAGTACGCGCAGAGAACGTTCAACTTCTACAGTGAAGTCTACGTGCCCTGGGGTATCGATGATGTTTACGCGGTAGCCCTTCCAGTGGCAGGTGGTAGCAGCAGAGGTAATGGTGATGCCGCGTTCCTGTTCCTGAGCCATCCAGTCCATGGTAGCTGCGCCATCATGAACTTCACCGATTTTATGGTTTACGCCGGTATAATACAGGATACGTTCCGTGGTTGTGGTCTTACCTGCATCGATGTGTGCCATGATGCCGATGTTTCTTGTTTTTTCAAGCGGAAATTCTCTGCCCACGATTTTCTCTCCTTATTAAAATTACCAACGATAATGAGCGAAAGCCTTGTTAGCTTCAGCCATTTTATGGGTATCTTCCTTCTTCTTTACAGCGGCACCGGTGTTATTGAAAGCATCCATCAGTTCGCCTGCCAGACGTTCTTCCATGGTACGTTCGCTGCGGAGACGAGCATAGTTAACCATCCAGCGGATACCCAGAGTGAGACGGCGATCTGCTCTGACTTCTACCGGCACCTGGTAGTTAGCGCCGCCTACACGGCGAGCACGTACTTCAAGGACCGGCATTACATTATTGAGAGCCTGTTCGAAAATTTCGATCGGTTCTTTATTCAGTTTGCTATGGCAGATATCGAATGCACCATAAACGATGGATTCTGCGACACCCTTCTTGCCGTCAAGCATTACTTTATTGATGAAACGAGTGACTGTCTTGTTTCCATACACGGGATCCGGCAGCACGTCACGTCTCGGAACAGCACCTTTTCTCGGCATTGTTAGTTCCTCCTTATAATAAGATGTTAGTTAATCACAAAATTCGTTCGTAAGAAATATTATTTCTTATCTTTCTTAGCACCGTATTTGGAACGGGCCTGCTGACGTCCGGATACACCTACGGTATCGAGAGCGCCGCGGATAATGTGGTAACGAACACCTGGAAGATCCTTAACACGGCCGCCTCTGATGAGGACTACGCTATGTTCCTGCAGGTTGTGGCCTTCACCAGGAATGTAAGCAGAAACTTCGATTCCGTTGGTCAGGCGTACACGAGCTACTTTACGAAGAGCGGAGTTTGGCTTTTTCGGGGTAGCTGTGTAAACTCTTGTGCAGACACCACGTTTCTGTGGGGACTGTTTCAGAGCCGGGGTCTTCGCTTTGGTAGCCAGAGTCTGGCGGCCTTTACGAACCAGCTGATTGATTGTCGGCAAAATGGGCACCTCCTTTCTACAAGGGTAAATTTATAATTGATCCTTCAAGGCAAAGCCTCAAAAGATATTACCGGGATTTGAGGATGCAAGCGGCTGCTGCCTTGACCTTGATGCCACAGGCGCGCCCAAGCTCCTTCTTCGTGAAATCCTGATTCACAGGGATATCTGACAACCGGCAGGCTTCCGAAAGCGGAGCGGAAATCCGTTCATCACAGTCCGAGGCAATGAATACAGAGGACGCCTCCCCCTTCTCGATCGCTCTTTCCGTTTCCTTCATTCCTACCACAAATGCAGCAGTCTTCAAATCTTCCAGTGTCATACGTTCTCACCTGCTTTTCAGCACACTACATCCACGCAACATTGGAATTATAACATTGCACGCTTTCCATGTCAACAAAATTTATTGCCCATTTTCTCCGTATTTATGCACAACTTTTTTACCACGCAGCCGTGCGTACCATTTATGTTTTTCTTTATACTTTTTCATGAAAATATATACAAAAACAGGTTCAGGGTTCAAGGTTCAAGGTTCAAGGGAAGGTACGCCGCATCAATTCATATAGCGGCGTTATTTTTGAAATATAAGAAATATGAAGCCACTTTTTCAAACTTGCGGCGCTTTCTGATTTGTGCGCCGCGCCTCCCCTTGAACCTAAATACTTGAACCTTGAACCTATTCCAAAATCCCCATAACCTCTCCCAGCGACTGGCATACATGAATATTCTTCCACTCCTCCATGTCTGCAAACTCCTCCTCGCCCCAGGCAGTGAGCTGTTGCAGGAGGCCGTCATAAATGCCATCAATATTCACGATGAGAATCGGCGGCTGATGAGCCGGGTCTCCATAAATGTGATAATGGTTCGCCGTCTCCGCCAACTCCTCCAGCGTACCAAAGCCGCCGGGGAGAATCACGAAAGCATCGCCCAGCTCCAGCATCTTCCGCTTCCGCACCGTCATATCCGGCACCTCCAGAAGCTCCGTCAGTCCACGGTGCGCCTGCTCCTTCGCGATGAAAACCTCGGGAATCACGCCGGTCACCGTCCCTCCGGCCGCCATGGCCGCGTCCGCGCAGATCCCCATGAGCCCCACCGTGCCGCCGCCGTAAATCATATGGAAGCCGCCCTTCCCCAGCGCCTCCCCCAGCTGCCCCGCAAAAGAAGCATACGCCGGATTCACACCGAAACGAGAACCGCAATAGACCACTACATTTTTATACATCATATCGTCTCCTCCTCATGATTTTCTATTTTTATTTTAGCACAGAAGGGAAATAGGGATGAAGAGTAGTCGGTGGTCGGTAATCGGTAGTCGGTTCGCGTCTGGCTGCCTCCTCACATCGGTGAACCGTTCCCCCTATAACCGTCACCCGATCCCGCTTAAGAGCGCAAAAAATAGAGCAGCAAACCATTCTGCAAAATAGTTTGCTGCTCTTGCCAAAGGGGACGGTTAACGGTTACACGGTAACCGGTCCACGGTCGTAGGGAAACAGGAAACCGCGCCCGACTACCGACTACCGACTACCGACTACCGTATCCCCTTGAACACCACCGTCCCCAAGACCCCCGAAAGGATGGACGCTGTCACGATGGCCGCCTTCGCCGTCACCAAGTCCGCCGGATTTCCAAAAGACAGAGACGCCAAGAAGATAGACATGGTGAAACCGATGCCCGCCAGGACCCCGGCGCCCAAGAAGTGGGCCCAGCGCACGCCCTCCGGTATGGCTGCTACGCCCGCCTTGATGAGAAGAAATACAGTGCCGAAAATCCCCAAAGGCTTCCCAAGGAAAAGCCCAGCCATGACACCGAGGCCGATGGGCGAGAGAAGAGACGCAAAGCTCTCTGCTCCCAGAGGAATCCCCGCATTGCCCAGCGCAAAGATCGGCATGATCACAAACGCCGACCATGGCGCCAGCCGATGCTCCCAATGATGCAGCGGGTGATCATGCTGATTTCCCTCATTCCCCGCCGGAATCAAAAAGCCCGTCAAGACCCCCGCCACGGTCGGATGGATCCCCGCGCGAAGAAACGCATACCACATGAGGAGCCCGCCCAAAATATAGGGATAGGGCGAATGTACATTTCTTTTCGAAATCACAGCCATCACCACAAACACGAAGAGCCCCGCGCCAAGCGCCGACCACTCCAGCGACGTACTGTAAAAAAGCGCGATCACAATGATCCCGCCCAGATCATCCACGATGGCGAGCGCCGTCAAGAAAATCGCCACACTCCGCGGCACACCCTTCGCCGCAAAAGCCAAGACCCCGAGAGAAAAAGCAATATCCGTAGACATAGGGATCGCCCAGCCCGAAATCGACGGCGCGCCGAAATTAAAAAGCGAATACATCGCCGCCGGCACCACCATGCCGCCCACCGCCGCCGCGATAGGAAGAATCGTCGCCGAAATCGACTTCAATTCTCCGAAAAGAAACTCCCGCTTGATCTCCAGCCCCACCACCAGGAAAAAGACAGCCATCAGCCCATCATTCACCCAATGAAGCAGCGACATCTCCGGAAGAAAAGGAAGCGCCACAGACACATGCAGCACATGCTCATAGACCTCCGCCCAAGGCGAATTCGCCAGCCCCATGGCGATCACAGCCATCACCATCAGCAAAATCCCGCCGGCCGACTCCTCCTTGAAAAACTCATTAAACATATCCTGAATCCGCCACGCCGCACACTTCCTGCACTCCCTCATGTTTCATCTCCTTTTGTGAATTCATAGCATAATATCAAAATTTGTATTTTTACATGCATTAAAATGCATGATTTTATTTTATCAGAAATCCCGTCGCATGAAAAGAGCAATAGGTAAATAAAAAAGACCTCCCCTTTCAAGAAAGACTTTTTGCAAACCCATCGTTTAAAATATTTCAGCAATCGGTTTCCACTGGGCATTATATAATGGTCCTAGGAATTCGGACCAGGCTCTTGGATTTTAAGCGCGTACTTATG
>CAVKMC010000121.1:0-6176 GCA_963657285.1 Agathobacter sp. | reverse complement strand
TCCAGCCCAGGTCATCGAAGTTGACGGAGCCGTCTTTATTGAGGTGAATCTGTACGGTATCGCGGACCGCCTTGGGCTGTTCGTAGATTTCTTTCAGCATGAAGTGCGGGTAGCCGCCTTTTTCTGCGGCTTCGGCGCTCCATTTCACTTCCTGTACTTCTTTGGAAATCGGATTTCCTTCGGCGTCATAGAGGGAGACGCTGCCTTCCTTCACTACCGCCAGCTCGCAGTCGTTAAGGATATAGATGCGGCGGGTGTGATTGATGACAGCGGGGATGTCGGAGGCGATGAAGTTTTCGCCGTCGCCGAGGCCGATGATGAGCGGATTGTCTTTCTTGCTGCAGATGATGGTGTCCGGCTGTTCCTTATCCATCACCACCAGGCTGTAGGAGCCTTCGATGACAGTGAGTACCTTGCGGACGGTGGATAAGAAATCGCCATCATCCATTTTTTCCAGAAGGTGAGCCACCACTTCGGTGTCGGTGTCAGACTTGAATACATGACCTTCGTCAATGAGCTGCTTCTTCAGGGTCATGAAATTTTCGATGATGCCATTGTGGACGATGACAAAGCGGTTGTGGCAGTCGCCATGGGGATGGGCATTTCTGTCGGACGGCTGTCCGTGGGTGGCCCAACGGGTGTGGCCGATGCCGATGTGACCGGATAGCGGATGAGACTTCAGCGCTTCTTCCAGGTTTGCCAGGCGGCCCTTTTTCTTTTCGATTTCAATATGTCCATTTTCATAAATAGCAATGCCTGCCGAGTCGTAGCCTCGGTATTCCAGGCGGCGCAGTCCGTCAATCAGGAAATGGGACGCCTCGCCGCGGCCCACATAACCTACAATACCACACATATTGGTATCCTCCTTGCGATTTTCAATGTTGTTCTTGTTATATGAATCGATATTTTCTATTTTCATCTTTAGTGATTCGTAGTCAGTGGTCAGTAGTCAGGCCCCAAGCCTCGCTTCGAACCGTCCAACACCCTGCCTTCGCACTAAAAGTCAAACCTTCTAAAAAGATTTATACGGAGCTTATTATATCACAAATACAATCTTTTTGAAATTCAGCGTTTTTTTGCCAAAAGGAAAAGGAACTATAACCATCGTTATAGCTCCTTCGCTTTTTGTAAATTATAGCATAGGAAATAGTTTCGCGCTACTGGCGAGATTTCACAGTTATGAACTCCCGACAAAGTTAGGAGTGAGGAGTGAGGAGTGAGGAGTGGTAGTGCGCCGCATCATATTGAAAAGCGGCGCAAGTTTGGAAATAAGGATGCGTTTGACGGTAGCCTTACTCATTGCTTTTACCCCCTTCCTCCGGAAAAGGGGGGCAGGGGGTTTTGGCAAGAAAGCAGGTAGATGCAGTCCGATTGTCTGACGACACACACAAAGCCAACCTCCACCGCTGTCGCGGTCCCCCTCCTTCCAGAGGAAGGAGGTAACGTTGCGGAAGTCCGCTAACTTTTTAAATTTGCGGCGCTTCTTAATTTGTGCGCCGCACCTCCACTCCTCACTCCTAACTCCTCACTCCTAACTTTCAAAAAGCATGCCGCATGCCGCAAACAATTACAGCGCCCCCAGCACCGCTTCCAAATCCTGCGCCTCTTCCAGGGCGGAGATGCCGGCGGCGGCGAGGAGGATGACGACGGCCATGGAGAGGATCACCATGAGGAGCGCCAGGAGGTATGGGGAGAGATTGATGAGGAAGGATTTCCCGGAGGTGAAGCCGTAGTTTTCTCGGATGGCCAGCATGTCCAGGTAGAAGGTCCAGCCCCAGATGACGAGGCCCCCTAGACCGGTCAGAGCCGAAAGGCCGATGGCTTCCAGGAAGGTGAAGAAGACGCCGAAGGCCATGGGAAGAGACGCCGCGAGAAATCCGGCGGTGATGCCCTTCGCCGTCCCCCGTCCGCCCAGGAGTCCAGAAATATAATCGGTCATGGCGCTATGGAGCAGGATGCCGATGCCCATGAAGAAAGCCATGCACAAGGTCTGCACCACGATGCCCGGCCCTTCCTCAAAGGCAGAGATCCCGCAGAGCAGCACCACAAAAAGCCAAAGCCAAAGGGCTTCCAAAAATTTCTCTCCCCCGGTCACGTAAGCCATAGCTTTCCGCGGCGATGTGAAGAGGGAGAAGGCAAGATCGAGTAATGAATTCATAATGACTCCTTTGAAAATGAGTGATCAGTGATCAGTAGTCGGTAGTCGGTAGTCGGGACGCGCGTACCTGCCTCCTCATAGCTAGGAGCTTTGAGCTGGGAGCTTTGAGCTTCTTTAGCGTCAATCAGCATGCATAACGCAAGGGCACAGGATTACGCATCAAATTACTCTTGTTGCTCTTGCGCCATTAAATGCTTAAAGACACCAATGGAGCTCCAAGCTCCAGGCTCCAAGCTCCTAGCTATGTCGAAGCAGGTTTCCAACGATCCAATTATTTCACAACCGGCATAGCGCCTTCGCCCAGTGCTTTTTTGAAATCGTCGGCCATGGCTTTGCCCAGGGCTTCGGTGATTTCCTTCGACTCGCCGCGGAGAAGGCCGCGAAGGTTCACGCTGCTATTGGTGTAGGATTTCACCGGCACCCGTTCCGCCTCCTCGATGCCGCCGCTAGAGGCTGCATAGGCGAGGGCGTCGTAGTAGTTGCCCATGGCATCCACGAGCCCCGCTTCCTGGGCTTGCTTGCCGGTGAGGATGCGACCGTCGGCGATGGCTCTCACCTTCGCTTCGTCCATATTTCTACCATCGGCCACGGTGCGAACGAATTGACCATAAATATCATCCACCATTTCCTGCAGCATGGCACGCTCTTCTTCTGTCATGGGGCGATACATGGAGAGGATGTCCTTGTGAGCGCCGCTCTTGATCTTGTCGCTCTTCACGCCCAGCTTGTCCATGAGCTCTTCGATATTATTGTACTCCATGTAGACGCCGATGCTGCCGGTCATGGTGGCAGGGGACGCGAAAATGTAATTTCCCTTGCTGGCGAGCCAATAGCCCGCCGAGCAGCACATATCTCCCATAGAAACGACAATGGGCTTCTTGCTGCTGCGAATCTTATCCATCTCCTCAGCGATTTCCTGGGTGGCGCCCGTAGAGCCGCCGGGGCTATTGATGCGAAGGAGGATCGATTTCGCCTGCGGGTCCAGCCGCGCCGCCTGGAGCTGGCGCATGATTTCCTCTGACGAGGCGCCGGAGGAACCGCTCAAGACCGACTCGGTCTCCTGGCCGCCATAAATGGCGCCGTCGATGCGAATCACCGCCACGTAGCCGCTCTCCTTCTCGCCCATGGCCTTCTCCTTCCAAGACGGCCACGACGCCGCCGCGATAGCAATGACCAGGAGACATACCCCCAGCGCGATCATCCATTTCCTTTTTCTTTGTATATCCATAGAAGCCTCCTTTTTATGATTAGATTATAGCACAAGGAAGAGAAGGGAAATAAGAGACAGTAAGCATTGATGAAATCCGACGCCGACCATTTGCTCACAATAAAAAATCCACTGAAGTCTCTGCGGGATTTTTTGATCACTTATGTATAAAAACGTTTTATTCATGCCTTGCTACCATCCACTTTCTCCCTAACAGAGAAAATCCAAAGGAAGATTGCAACAAAAATGGATAAGGAAGATGCTTTATCGTAAATGATAATATGACATTGCACCTTAAAACTCGAGGACAAGCAAAACTTCTCTGCCACATCCTCGAGTTTTTAATACAACGTTTCTGTTAATCTAAAACGAATCTTCTATCAGAGGGAACACTGATAGAAGATTCAAAAATCATAAGAATTTTTGGAAGCGATTTGATCAGCGGTTCTAAAGAAATCTCTTTCTAAAGAATATTTGCACTGATTACATTTTTATTGCTATCAACAGTAACCATAAATGTTTTGCGCAATTTAGCGCCAAAGCTATTTTGTACATCCACTGTACCGGTAATTAAAACAGACCCATTCTTATCCTTCATCATCTTTATGTTATCAAATGTAGCGCTTGCCGGAGCCTTTAATTGATCTTTAACTGCATTCTGCGCAAGCACTTGGTATTCAGCCATTTGCTGATTGCTAAAAGTAACATCATCAAGATCAATAATTTTTTTGTTAGCATTATATACCTTTATGCCTTGGCTACTCTCAATGGCATTGAGCTTACCATCAAGAACACAAAAATAGACTCTCCCATATTTCTCGTCATTGATGTAGTAATAACCTTTTTCTTTATCGAGTGTATCAACACCATCAAATTTAGTAACGCCTACCTCTTTTAATTTAGTCAGTACATTACCAGCTTGGTCTTTGGACAAACCGGTGGTTTTAGAAATATCATCGACCGGATCACCTCCGCATCCAGAAATAAGCATTACCGATAGGACTAAACCTGCCAATATGTTTTTTCATAAGCTACCTCCTCTTTCTTGTTCCTACAATATCTATATAATAGAGTAAGTGGCTTTCTTTTAAAAGTCAAGTATTTTATAAACAAAATGAAGAATGATTCCTTCGCCGCTCCTTCTATTTTTCCATACGAAAAGCCCCGCCGGAAATCCAGCGAGGCTTTGCATTGTCGTTATTTCATTGTCTCACATTTTACTCTCGTGACGTTTTATATAAATCATACAGACGGCATCTGCACAATTTATTTGATTCTTTTCTGAATGTCTTCTACTGATGGCAGTTGTTTTTCCAAATCCTCCGGCAAGCTGCTGGTGACTTTGTATTCGCTCACGCCGATGGGCTTTGAAATATCTTTCAAGGAGTATTCCGCCACCAGATTGTTCTTGCTCTTGCAGAGCAATAAGCCGATAGACGGATTGTCTGCCTCTTTTTTCAAGAGGCCGTCTACTGCCGACAGATAGAAATTCAACTGGCCGGCATATTCTGGTTTGAAGTCGCCGGTCTTCAGTTCGATGACTACATAGCAGCGCAGATTTAGATTATAGAATAGCAGGTCGATGTAGAAATCGTCACCACCCACATTCAGATGATATTGATTTCCTAAGAAAGCAAAACCGGTGCCCAGCTCCAAAAGGAGTCTAGTAATGTCACGAACCAATGCCTTCTCGATGTCCCGTTCCAACATATCTTCTCGAAAGGGAATGAAGTCGAACACGTAGGGGTCTTTCATGGTCTGCACGGCCAGCTCGCTTTGCGGTGATGGCAGGCGGCTTTCGAAATTGGAAATCTTATCAGCCAACGCCTGACGTTGATAAAGCCCGCTTTCGATCTGATGAACCAGCACATTGCGTGACCAGCCATTCCTTGCGGCTTCTTTGGCATACCAGATATGCTCATCTACATTTTTTATCTTATCCATCAAAGCGATATGATGATACCAAGTAATTTGTGCAAGCACCTCTTGCACAAATTCTCTATCAGAAAAAAGCCCAGCAAATTTCGCCATATATTTCAAATTACGGACAGAATATCCTTTGCTCTTAGGGAAAGCCACGCGAATATCGGAAGACAGATTGTCAATGAACTTATTCCCCCATGATTTATGGTCGTTGATGACTGTGCCAATGTCATAATAAAGCAGTAGCATCTCCCCATTCACATGAACGGTGGCCCGATATTGGGCAGCTCGTATTTCATTCTTAATGCTTTCCATAACGGAGATATACTCCGACGAATTCATCAGCATGTATTTCGCCTCGTTTTCGATGTGGTCCATATGGCTCTAGGGAAGCACAAGCCCTATCCATATGCAGCTATTATATCATTCCAAAAGGGACGGCTCAATCATTGTCGGAGCTTTGCTGAAAGGCGAGAGCTTCGCTTTTTTCATTTTTTGTTTGGTCGCAATATATTTTTCTAAAATTTTTCAGTGAAGCGCCGCAAAGAGAAATGCTTCGACAGAGGCAGTAGGCGTGGATACCGCAATCACCGAATAGATCCTTCGCTATGCTCAGGATGACGATATGGAGAGAGAAGATCCTTTTTCCATCCCTTCCGGCGTCTCACGGAGAGAGTTTATAAGCTCCGATCTCCTTGCTATGACGCGGCAGCCAAATGCACCCTGACTACCGACTACCGACTACCGATTACCGACTACCGATTACCGACCACTAAACCGACAGCGTCAGGCGCACCCTTTCTCCCACGCAAAAAAGGCCCGGATGGGCCAGAGGGGCTATGAGGAAGCATTGAAATCGGCGCCAGCACATTTCGCGGTTCCAGGCGG
>CAVKMC010000120.1:0-6212 GCA_963657285.1 Agathobacter sp. | reverse complement strand
CTGCATAATGAAACATAAGAGCCTCCTTTTCTCGAAAAAGGGATAAGGGACAGGGGCTAAGGGATAAGGCGCGTTTACCTGCTTCATCATAGCTAGGAGCTTGGAGCTAGGAGCTTGGCTAGCGTCAGTAGACATGCCATACAGTGGCGGCGGGAGTACTTCGTTCGCTTTCTCCTAACGCAGTTAAATGCCCAGTGACTCCATCAGAGCTCCAAGCTCACAGCTCCTAGCTATGAGAGAACAGGTAAACGCGTTCTCATTATCTCGATTTTTTCTTCCCCTTCTTCTCTTTCTTTCCTTTTTTATGCTTCTTCCCTTTCTTTTCCTTCACCGGGCGGAAGTCTTCGGTCTGGAGGAATTCGTCGAGGGCGGGCATTTCTTCTTCGGTGATATTCCAGTCGCCTTCGATATTGCTCTCGCCATCGGGGCAGCCCAGGGTGTGGGTCTTGAATTCGATATTGATATCCTCATTAGACGAGGACAGAGCCGCACTCTCATCAGCGATCATTTCCTCCAGGATCCCTTCCATGTCGCCGGCGATGGCCAGGATTTCTTTGATGCGCTCCTCCTCTGCCGGACGGTTGTCCTCATGGGGGTCGAGCATGTAGGACTGCAGGAATGCCTGATTCTCTTTGAGCTTTTCGCTCATGGATTCCAGTCTTTCTCTCAACTGTGCTTTCATCTCCATCACTACTCCTTCGCGGAAGCAGGGCCTTCCGTTACCAAAACCTTATCCACTCGCCGGTTATCACAATCGACGACCTCAAAGGTAAATCCGCCATACTCTACTTTCTCTGTTTCCTTCGGGATATACCCTAAGAGATAGGTGACAAATCCGCCCAGTGTCTTGTAGTATGCTTCTGCCTCGCCGGGAAGCTCGTCGTCCAAATGGAAATATTTACGGAAATCATCGATGGAGCAGAGCCCTTCCACCAACCAGGAATGCTCCGAGCGGCGGATGAATTTATTCTGCTCTTCCAGGATATCCTCTTCGCCGCCAGGCATGTCGCCTACGATTTCCTCCAGCACATCGTGGAGCGTCACAAGCCCTGCCAGGGTGCCATACTCATCGATGACGATGGCCTTATGGCTGCCGCGGCTGCGGAAAAGCTGCAGGAGCTTGGTAAGCACCAAAGTCTCGGGAATGAAGAGCGGCTGATGCACCGTATCCATGATGGACGCCTTGAGCGGCTTACCGGGATTCTTGTGCTGATCCAAGAGGACCTCGGAAATATTTGCCAGCCCTTTGAAATCATCCAGAGAGCCATTGCCCACCGGCACGCGAAGATGGGAGGACTCCATCATGTCAGTCCACAGCTTCTTCTCGCTATCCTCCAGGTCCAGCCAGGTGAGCTGCGGGCGAGCGGTCATGCAGTCCGCCGCTGTGCGGTCATTGAGCTCAAACACATTATCAATGATTTCCGGCTCCTCCTTGTCGAAGGTCCCCATGCGGGCGCCTTGCTGCAGAAGGACTCTGATTTCCTCCTCCGACACCGGCTGCTCGCCGCCCATCTTGATGCCCAGAAGGCCCACTACAATCTTTGTAGACCAAGAGGAAAACATGACCAAAGGCTTGCACACCGTGGCCACAAAAATCATGGGCCGCGCGATGAGGCAGGCCGCCTTTTCCGGGATGGCGATGGCAATCCACTTCGGCGCCAATTCACCGATGATCAAGGTGAAATAGGTGACCAGCACTGTAACCGTCACGACACTGATGCTTTTGGCATAGGGCGCCAGAAAGGAAATCTTCTCCAGCTGCGCTGCCAAAGGCGTCGCCAGCGACGCACCGGAAAACATACCGGTGATAATGCTCACCGTGGTGATGCCCACCTGAATGGTGGCGAATAATTCCTCCTTGCGCTCGGCGAGACGAAGGGCATAGACTGCACTTTTATTTCCTTCGTCGATGAGCTCCTTCAGCTTCGTCTTCCGCGCACCTACGATGGCGATCTCCGCCAAAGAACAAACCGCATTACCCAGCACGAGCAAAATGATGATGACCAGCTCAAGCCATATGTGGCCGTCGTCCATATGTCCTATCCTCCAAGAAAATAACGTATAGAATAATATATTTCTTATTATAACATGGAATAGGATGGGGATTGGGAAATTTTTTTCTTTGGTAATCGGTAGTCAGAAATCCGCGGACCTGCTTCGTCATAGCTAGGAGCTTGGAGCTTGGAGCTTGGAGCTCGGCTGGCGTCAGTAAACATGCTAAGCAGTGAAGCCAGGAGTTTCGGGGCCGTAAGCAGATATGCGATCAAGTCATTGCGTCTCCGTTAAGCATGCCTACTAAACGCTAGCCGAGCTCCGAGCTCCAGGCTCCAAGCTCAAAGCTATGACGAAGCAGGTAAGCACGCTTCATCCCCAAACTTTTACCCACCCTTTACACTCCCCCTCTATAATAAAGGTAAAAGAAAAATTTTTATTTCAGAAAGGAGACTGTATCATGATTCGCCTACTTTTTCTCTCGCACTCCAAAAGCTCCGAGACGCCTATGGCGGAATTCATCATGGACGCGCTGATCCAAGAACGAGACCTGGCCTCTCATATTTCCATCGACTCCGCTTGCATAGAAGGGAGCGGCCTGCCTCTTTCCTTGGAGGGACAAAAAATTTTGAAATCCCGCGGCGTCCCTTGCACAATGAAAAAGGCCTTCCCGCTCGAGTGGAAGACCTATGACGAATACACCTTCATCCTCCTCATGGATGATGACAGCCGCCCTTACCTTTTCAATATTCTCGGTGGCGACGTGGATGAAAAAATCCATCTCCTCTCCGAATACGCCGGCGAGCCAAAAAATATTTCCAACCCCTACCAAGGCAGCTCCTTCGAAAAAGCCTTCGAAGAGGAAATGGAAGGATGCAAAGGACTGCTGGAGAAGCTGGAGGATTGGGTGAGGTAAAAAGGGATAAGGCGCCCCCTGAAGTTAGGAGTGAGGAGTGAGGAGTGAGGAGTGGTGGTGCGCCGCATCAATTCATAAAGCGGCGCGAGTTTTTTGAAATAGGTAGACGCGCTTGGCTGCTTGCCCACATCCGTAATCCGTTTACCGTATAGCACCATGAGTGCGCAAATGTCTACGCTGACTTTTAAAATTTGCGGCGCTTCTTAATTTGTGCGCCGCACATCCACTCCTCACTCCTCACTCCTCACTCCTCACTTTTACACACTCCGTACTAACAACACCGCCAGCGCCGTCAGCGCGAAGTACGGGCCGTAGGCGAAGAAGCTCTTTTTCGTTTTCACGCCCAAGAGGAGCATCAGGAGAGCCGAGAGGCCGCCGGCGATGGTGCCCACGGTGATGACGAAGAGGAGGCCCTCGATGCCAAGCCACAGGCCCAGGGCGCCGATGAGTTTCACGTCGCCGCCGCCCATGGCGCCGCGAGACAGGATGGCGATCAAAAGAAATAGAAAAAATCCTCCGCCCGCTGCGATCCAGTGCGCCGTGCTGCCGTAAATGAAAGTGGAGAGCACTGCGCCGCCCAGCGCAAAGGGAATCGTCATGGCGTCGAAGAGGCAGTACTGTTCAAAGTCCGTCACCGTCATGAGAAGCAAAAGCACAGAGGAGAAAAGCAAAAAGGAAAGCTCTGTGAAGCTTGCGGAAATATAAACGCAGCGAAGACTCACGACGAGGAAAGCCGCGACCAAAAGAAATACACGGAACCGCCCGCGGGATTTCCTTTTCTCCGGGAACGAGAGGATGCTCTCGTTTCGATTGTAAAGGAAATCGATCCACCGGCTCCCCGCAAAGGCAAGCACAAGGCTCCCGATGACGCAGCCGGCCAGGGCGAAAAAAATATAGAGTCCAAAGTCCATAGGGTACTCCTTTGTAAAAAGGGATAAAGTGCGTTTGGCTACCTCGTCATAGCTAGGAGCTAGGAGCTTGGAGCTTGGAGCTTCATTAGAGTCAGTAGGCATGCTATGCAGTAGAGACAGCAGCATCATCGTTTTTGCTGTGATGATGCTGCAAATCTACCGCTAAGCATGCCTACTGACTCCGCAAAAGCTCCAAGCTCCCAGCTAAAAGCTCCTAGCTATGACGAAGCAGGTAAGCACGACCCGTGTCCCTAAATCCCCTTGCATCTTTCTTGAAATTGTTCTACAATACCAATAGAAATGGTGCCGCCCCGGTAAAACGGCTGAGGCCCCTTCAAAACTTTAGCAGAAAAACCGCCTACCGTGCGAAGGGAGAGGCGGTTTTTCTATTGCTTATTTCATCAACGCGATGGTACTTATCATTGTGAAAAAGACAATGGTGAAAAAATCGTACTTTGACATACGCGCACCACCCCTTTCGGGGCAGAATTTCAACCGCCTACCGTTGTTGTGACAGCACCAAACTCATTATATAAATTTTTAGCGTAAGAGGCAAGGGCGATCCATATCGGTAGTCGGTACGCGTTTGGCTCCTCACTCCTCACTTTCTGTCCAGCATCACCCGCCCCGCGCCCCCCTCTTCAGAGAAGAGGGCTTAGGCGTAATTGACTACGCAGCCAATTACGTACGGATCACTAATCACTGATCACTAATTACTTTCCGGCCAACCTCCACCGCTAACGCGGTTCCCCTCCTTCCAGAGGAAGGAGGTCACATTACGGAAAGTGCGCCCGACTACCGACTACCGACTACCAAAACCGACAGCGTCAAACGCTCCCACCACGACAAAAGCCGCGAGAACAATCTCGCGGCTTTTTGATTTCTATTTCTTATAATCCGAAACGGGCGAAGATTTCGTCTACATGCACCAGCATGGGTTTGTAGTCGAAGCAAGCTTTGATTTCTTCTTCGTTCAGATATTTTCTCACGTCTTCGTCCTTGCAAAGATTTTCGTAGAAGTCTTCGCCTTCGAGCCAACGCTTCATGGCGTTTCTCTGTACCCAGCGGTACGCGGTGTCGCGGTATGCGCCTTTCGCAACGAGAGCGAGGAGGACTCTCGGGCTATAGATGAGGCCGCCGGTGAGGTTCAGGTCTTCGAGCATCTTTTCCGGATAGACCAGGAGCTTGTCGATGAGGTCGGTGGTCTGAGCGAGGATGTAGTCCAGCGCCGTGGTAGCGTCAGGGATCATGACTCTTTCTACGGAGGAGTGGGAAATATCTCTTTCATGCCACAGCGGGATGTTTTCGAAAGCTGGGAGGCTGTAGCCCTGGATGAGGCGAGCCATGCCGCAGATGCGTTCGGACTTCACCGGATTTCTCTTGTGAGGCATCGCAGAGGAGCCTTTCTGCTTCGGGCTGAAATATTCTTCCGCTTCTCTCACTTCGGTTCTCTGCAGGTGGCGCACTTCGAGAGCCATCTGGGAGAGGGTGCCGGCGATGACGCCGAGGGTGGCGATGTATTCTGCATGATGGTCGCGCTGTACCACCTGGGTGGCTACGATTTCACGAGCCAGGCCCATCTTCTTGCAGACGTATTCTTCTACGAATGGATCGATGTCCGCATAGGTGCCTACAGCGCCGGAGAGCTTGCCCACTGCCATTTCTTCAGCGGCTCTCTTCATGCGATCGATATTTCTCAGAGTTTCAGAATACCAAAGGAGAAGCTTGAGGCCGAAGGTGGTGGGCTCTGCGTGTACGCCATGGGTGCGACCGATGGTGGGCACGTGCTTGAATTCTACAGCTCTTCTCTTCAGCACTTCTGCCAATTTTTCCAGATCAGCCAAGAGCACTTCGGAGGCCTGTTTGATCTGCACATTGAGGCCGGTGTCCTTCACGTCGGTGGAGGTGAGGCCCATGTGGATATATTTTGCTTCGTCGCCTACGTATTCGCCTACGTTGGTGAGGAATGCAATGATGTCGTGATTGATTTCGCGATCGATTTCGTGAATACGGTCCACATCGAAGTCCGCTTTGGCTTTGATCACCTCTACGGCTTCTTTCGGAATGCGGCCCAGCTCTGCGTTTGCTTCGCAAGCTGCGATTTCTACATCAAGCATGGTCTGCCATTCATTTCTTTCGTTCCAGATTTTTTCCATCACTGGACGTGTGTACCTCGGTATCATCAGATATCTCCCTTCGGTTCAAAGTAAA
This sequence comes from Agathobacter sp., assembly GCA_963657285.1. Lineage (GTDB taxonomy): Bacteria > Bacillota > Negativicutes > Veillonellales > Dialisteraceae > Dialister. Next base: position 182 of record CAVKMC010000120.1, on the reverse strand, counting down.
AAAATAATTTCACGGCGCAGACTGCGCTTGCTAGGGAACCGCTGATTCAATCGTTATCTGAAATCATTCTAGAATTTTTATGCAAGACGAGGAAAGGATATCCGAGAATAGTGAGCTATTTGAGGATGTCCTTGACGAAGTATTGCATAAAAATTCGTATGATTTCTGATTCTTCGATTTAA
>CAVKMC010000119.1:0-6267 GCA_963657285.1 Agathobacter sp. | reverse complement strand
CGCCACGTCCTCCTCCCGCGCCTCGTCTGCGCTGTGCGGATGGATCCCCACCGTACCGTAAGCATCATGAGTCTTCACAAACTCACTGACCAATTCATTCTCCCGCGCCTCCGAGCCGGTCAAGATGCACTGGATCCCCGCAGCGTGAGCATCCTCCAAAATTTTTTCCGGATTCGGAAACGAGCGAGTAAATAAATTGAGTCCGATGTCGTAGTAATTGTATGGCATGATGAATGTCCTTTCGTGAAATGTAACAGCACTCGGTGGTCGGTGGTCGGTGCGCATTTGACTGTAGCGTCCAATGCATCCTAACCACCGATCGCTAAATCGGCAACGCTTTTTATCCTTCTTGTACAAAAAAAGAGTCCTCTCGGACTCTTGGCTGCTCGTGGAGCGGATGAAGGGAGTCGAACCCTCCTGTCCAGCTTGGGAAGCTGGCGTTCTACCGATGAACTACACCCGCAAAGAAATATTTCATACGAGTAGATGATACCACATTTCTTTTCGTTTCGCTAGTGGTTTCCTTATTTGATGATTAGGAGTAAAAATTTATTTTGCCAAGCCGTAATATAATATAGGTAGAAAAGAGGTGCTGCTATGAAAGCGAACCGGACCTACAAAGACTCCCTACCCGCAGCGTACGATATGGTATCGTTTGAATGGAATGCCGCAAGAGCCAATGAAATTACGAAGGAAGAGACTGAGAAAACGGTTCTTGCAAAAGTGGCGCTTTCTCTTCTTAAGAACAAAGCTCCATTGAAGCTGATTACTGACTCTACTCAACTCTCTGTCGAGGAAATAGAAAAAATTGCAAAGGAAAATGGATTGGCCTTTTGATAGGGAAAAGAAAAAATAAAAGAAGCAGCATGCAATCGCAATGCTGCTTCTTTTATTTTTTCTGACTTGCTAAACTGATAACGCCAGCCCGCTCACTTCCCAACGCAGAATCGTTCGAAGATGCTGTTGATCAGCTCATTGTCCACGGTGTCGCCGGTGATTTCGCCCAGCGCATTCCAGGCTTCGGTGAGGTCTACGACGATGCAGTCGGCAGGCATTTGGTCGGCCAAAGATTCCTCGGCGCGCTGCACGGCTTCCAGGGATTTCTTTGCCGCGTCCACGTGGCGGAGGTTCGTGAGGAAGAGCTCGCGGCCGGCTTCGGCGTCTTGGGTGGCGGTCATGCGGCGGAGCTCTTCTTCCAGCTCGTCCATGCCGCTGCCGTAGCGGGCGGAGATGGAAACCACCGGCACGCCCTCAGCGATGGCGCGGATGTCAGCGGCGCCGATTTCCTGTGGCATGTCGTATTTATTCAGAATCACGAGCGCCTTGCGGCCCACGAGCGTGGCGAGGAGTTTTTTATCTTCTTCCTCGAGAGGAGCGGAGCCGTCGATGACGGCCATGATGAGGTCTGCCCGCTCCATGGATTCCTTCGCGCGCTCGATGCCGATGCGTTCGATGGTGTTGTCGGTCTCGCGCAGGCCCGCGGTATCCATGAGGACCAGGGGCACGCCGCCGATCTTAATGGACTCCTCGATGGTGTCGCGCGTGGTACCGGGGATGTCGGTGACGATGGCCCGTTCCTCTTGGAGCAGCGCATTGAGGAGGCTGGACTTCCCCGCATTCGGCCGGCCCACGATGGCGGTGCGAAGGCCGTCCTTGATGATGCGGCCCTGCTGCGAGCGGGCGAGGAGCGCCGAGAGGGATTTTTCGATTTCCGAAACGCCCTTTTGGATTTCCTCTAGCGTCAGGTCTTCCAAATCCTCTTCCGGGTAGTCGATGGTGACTTCCAGTTTGGAAATCAGATCCTTCATCTGCGCCCGGGATTCTTTCACGAAATGGGAGAGGGCGCCGGAGAGATGGCTCTCGGCCTGCGAGAGGGCGGCGCTTCCTTTCGCTTCGATCACGTCCATCACCGCTTCGGCCTGGGAGAGGTCGAGGCGGCCATTCAGAAACGCGCGCTTCGTAAATTCACCGCGATGCGCCGGCACAGCGCCACTCTCCAGCGCCAGCTCCAATGTCTGGCGGAGCGCTTCCATGGAGCCGTGGATTTGTATTTCCACCACGTCCTCGCCGGTGTAAGAGTGGGGCGCCTTCATATAAACCGCGAGGCCCTCGTCCACCGCGCGGCCCGCACTCTCCACGTGACCAAAGTACATGCGGTAAGGCGCGGCCTCATGAAATGTGGAAAGGCTCGCGCTTTTAAAAATCCGATCCGCCACGTCCGCGGCCTGCATGCCGCTCAAGCGGATGATCCCGATGCCTCCTTCGCCCACAGCGGTGGCAATGGCAGCAATGGTAGTTTCTTCGTACATAAATGGCTCCTTGTATAAATAGTAATCAGTGGTCAGTGATCAGGCTGCGCACTCTCGGCTCTCTATCTGTTGCTTCCTATTATAGCTAAGTAGTCGGAAATCCGCTATCGATTTAGTAATCGGTAGTCAGTACGCGTTTGACTGCAGAGGCAATTACGCCAAAACCTCTTCGCTGAAATAGGATGCCCATAGGGCAGGCGATGCGGATGTCAGCCATACATTCGACGCTCCCATCATCCGGCCTAACGGCCACCTTCTTCAGAGAAGAAGGTATACCCTCGTCGGCTCGCTTCCATCTAATGCGTACTGACTACCGACTACTAATTACCAACCACTAAATCCCCCCTAGACAAGCCCGCCCTCTTATGCTAAAATGGCATTCAATCACATATACAACGCATAGAAGAGAAATAGTACTTTCCTTAGGGAGCATAGAGAGCCGGCGGATGGTGGAAGGCGGCGGAACGCGGGAGGGGAACTCATCTCTGAGCGGCGCACCGAATGAAGTAGGCTGCGACGGGGCCTGGCCGTTATTAGACAGGGGATATGAATGTATCCATGAGCCTCTTTGGAGGGAAGTAGAGTGGTAACACGCAAGGTAAATCTTTCGTCTCTTGTGACGGGAGATTTTTTATTTTCCGTTTTCGTGAGCATAGCATGCTTACCTGCTTCGTCATAGCTTGGAGCTTGGAGCCTGGAGCTAGGAGCTCGGCTAGCGTCAGTAGACATGCTTGACGGCAGAGTCGCGAAGCGCTTTACCCGCTTTATCGAAACGTAGTTAAATGCCAAGTGTCGCTATCAGAGCTCCAAGCTCCCAGCTCATAGCTCCTAGCTATGGCGAAGCAGGTAAGCAAGCTATCCCTTATTCCTAAGAAAACTCATGGCACATTCTCACAAGCGCACCCATCGGGTGAATCAGAGTGGTACCGCGGAAATCAGCATCTTTCGTCTCTATAGCGAGAGATGCTTTTTGATTTCAAAAAAATGGAAAGGAAGTACCACTATGATGAACCCACAGAAATACCGCAAAGGATACTTTATGCCGCCGGTGATTGCCACCGATTGGATGCAGAAGGACGCCATCGAGAAGGCGCCCACCTGGTGCAGCGTGGATCTGCGCGACGGCAATCAGGCGCTGGTCATCCCCATGAGCCTCGAGGAGAAATTAGAATTTTACAAAAAGCTCATCGAGGTGGGCTTCAAGGAAATAGAAATCGGATTTCCGGCGGCCTCGGAGACGGAGTATGAATTTCTGCGAACCTTGGTGGAGAAGGACATGATTCCTAAGGACGTGACGGTGCAGGTCTTGACGCAAGCCAGGGAACACATCATTCGCCGGACCTTCGAGGCCTTAGACGGCGTGGAGCATGCCATCGTCCACGTGTACAACTCCACCAGTCGCGCCCAAAGGGAGCAGGTCTTCCACAAATCAAAGGAGGACATCAAAGCCATCGCCAAGGAAGGCGCGCTGATGCTGAAGGAGCTCACCGAAGAGGCGGGCCGCCGGTATCGCTTCGAATACTCTCCCGAAAGCTTCACCGGCACGGAGGTGGACTACGCCCTGGACGTGTGCAATGAAGTCTTGGACATCTGGCAGCCCACAGCGGACAGGAAGGCCATCATCAATCTTCCCTCCACGGTGCAGATGTCCATGCCTCACGTCTACGGCATGCAGATCGCTTACATGAGCGAGCATTTGAAATATAGAGACAACGTAGTGCTCTCACTGCATCCCCACAACGACCGGGGCTGCGGCGTGGCGGACGCCGAGATGGGCCTCCTGGCCGGGGCGGATCGCGTGGAAGGGACGCTCTTTGGAAATGGCGAACGCACAGGCAATGTGGACATCGTCACGGTGGCCATGAACATGTACACCCACGGCGTGGACCCGCACCTCGATTTCTCCCGCATGCCCGAGCTGGTAGCCATGTACGAGCGGCTCACCCGCATGCACGTGGGCGAGCGCTCGCCCTACGCCGGGCAGCTGGTCTTCGCCGCCTTCTCCGGCTCTCACCAGGACGCCATCGCCAAAGGCATGAAGCACCACGACGAAGGCATGTACGATTACTGGAATGTCCCCTACCTGCCCTTGGACCCGGAGGACATCGGAAGAAAATACGAGGCCGATGTGATCCGCATCAATAGCCAGTCCGGCAAGGGCGGCGTGGCCTATGTGCTGGAAAATACCTTCGGCATTCGTCTCCCGAAGGATATGCGCGAAGGCTTCGGCTATTTCATCAAAGATATTTCCGACAAACGCCACCAAGAGCTCACGCCTTGTGAAATCCATGACATCTTCATGGAAACCTATGCGAACATCGCCTCCCCCATCGCCCTCAAGGATTTCCATTTCAAAAAGGAAAAAGATTTGTGGAAGGGCTGCGCCATCGTAGAAGTGAACGGCCATGAGAAACGGATCGCCGCCGAAGGCAAAGGCCAGCTCGACGCCATCAGCCGCGCCATCTGCAGCGCCTACGGCATCACCGTCACCCACCTCATTTATGAAGAGCACGACCTGGATCGAGACCCCGCCTCCCGCGGCATCGCCTACTTCGGCCTCACCGATGAGAAGGGCGCGACCTCCTGGGGCGCCGGCATCGACCGCGACATCATCACCGCATCAGTGAAGGCCTTCCTCTCGGCGATCAATCGGATGGAGGGAATCGCAGAAAAGGTGAAGGGATAAGCCCTAGGGATAAAGCGCAACGTTTGAAGTGAGGAGGGAGGAGGGAGGAGTTAGGAGTGGTGGTGCGGCGCACAAATTAAGAAGCGCCGCAAGTTTTAAAAATCAGCGCGTTTATCTGCTTCGTCATAGCTTTGAGCTAGGAGCTTGGAGCTTGGAGCTCGGCTAGTGTCAGTATGCATGCCACACAGTAGAGACACGAGATATTTTACTCGTTTTCTATCACGCAATTAAATGCCAAGTGACACGATCAGAGCTCCTAGCTCCAGGCTCAAAGCTATGACGAAGCAGGTACGCGACCACCTATTTCAAAACTCTGCGCCGCTTTATGAATTGTGCGGCGCACCTCCACTCCTCACTCCTCACTTTTTCATTTCCAGCCTAACTCTCCCATAAAAAAGAGCCCCGGGGCACTTGCCTCGAGGCTCTTTTTTATAATGTAATCATGAAATGGCCCATGAGCATGGAGAGAGCAAGCTTCACGGTTTCTTGGAAGCGGCGCTCGGCGAGCTCGTAGACTTCTCTTTCTGCGATGGATTCGCTATCGGTGCGTTTCGCGATGACGCCGCAGACGGAGCCGGCGCGGAGGCCGAAGAGGCTGGCCAAGGTGAAGAGGGTGGCGTTCTCCATTTCGAAATTGGTGCAGCCCATGGCCCGGTAATCCGCAAGCGTCCCTTGATAGGCTTTCCTCACATAGCCTGCAAAGCTATCGTAGCGCTCCTGCCCCGGCCAGAAGGAGTCAGTAGAAACGGAAACGCCCACCTTGTGAGGGATCCGCAAGGTGGCCGCCGCTTTTTCCAAAGCCAGAGTTACCGCCATGTCAGCCGCCGCCGGATACTCCGCTGGTGCGTAGGCCTTCGAGGCGCCGTCCATGCGGACCGACGCGCGATTGATGACCAGGTCTCCCAAGTTTAAATTCCCCTGCATGGAGCCGGTGGTGCCCACGCGGATGAAGGTCTTGATGCCAAGCCGCGCCAGCTCTTCCACAGCAAAGGTGACGCAAGGGCCGCCCATGCCGGTGGACATGACAAGCACCGCCTCCCCATTCACCCGCGCCAGCCAGGAGGTGTAGTCCCTGTGCGCGCAAAGGAAATGGGCATCCGCGTCCAATGCCTTCGCCAGCCCGGGCACCCGCCCCGGATCGCCGGGTAGGAGGGCATAGGAAGCGCCCCGGAGCATCGCCTTCGCAAGCCCTGTATGATACATCACTTCTGTGTCGTCTGCATAATGAAACATAAGAGCCTCCTTTTCTCGAAAAAGGGATAAGGGACAGGG
>CAVKMC010000118.1:0-6281 GCA_963657285.1 Agathobacter sp. | reverse complement strand
TCTCTGTACATATCCCACATGATGGATTCATTGTTGCGGAGGAAATTTTCTAATTCTAAAATATCATCTTCAGAGAATCCGAAAGATTTCTCACAAGCCACATCCGGGAGCCGCCACTCAGCGAAAGCGGATGAATTTTTTTCTTTTTCTACTCTTATGGAAAGATTGTCTCCGCCATCGCGATCTTCGTAGCGATTGATGATATGGATGTCCCACCAACCATCATGCATATTCATTTTGCTGTACAGCATAGAAATCACCACCTTTCCTCCATTATAGCATTGTAAGGAAATAAGGGCGAGGGATAAAGCGTGTCGGTTACCGGTTATGACCACCGACTACCGACCACCGACTACCGACTACTGATTACTGATCACTATTTCCCCTAGGCGTGACCGGTCGTGTTCCGTAAATGGTACGGAAGCGATGGGGATTTCCATCGTAGGAGGCGCTGGTGAGGTCATTGTCCGGTTCGTCCATGCCTTCGATGTGGATGCCCAGGAGGGAGGTCATGGCGTTGAAGAGGAGGTCATTGGTGAAGCAGGTGCGTTCGTGATTTCTTAGATTTCCTGCGATCGCTTCATGACTCGAGAGGTAGGCGTCAGAGAAGGCCATGTAGAAGGGAATGTAGGTCATGGCGGGCACGTAGGTGGTGGGGTTGTGGTCGTGGCCGTAGTCGATGCCTTCGCTATGGTCTGAGAGGTAGACCATAGCCCGAAAGTCTTCGCGCGCTTGCAGCTTTTGGTAGAGCTTTTCCATGACTGCGTCGTTATAGCGGATGGTGTCGTCGTAGTCATCCATGTCTTCGGTGGATCCGCTATACAAGGCGTATTCTCTGGGGTGGTGGGCGGAGTAGGGCCGATGGCTTCCGATGAGGTGGATGACCACCAGAGTCTTCTCGCCATAGGTGAGTCGGTCCATGGCGTCCACGGTGGCGCCGTCCTGGTGGTCGATGTCGGTGGTGAAACCGGCGTTGCTATTGAGCCAGATCTGCTGGTCCGCCTGGGAGGCGATGGTGGTCGTAGGCGTATCCCAAGCGCTGTAGCGCACCTGGTTGCTGATCCAGGCAGTGGTGAAGCCGGCGGCCTTCGCCGCTTCGATGAGGGACGGCGCCTTTGCGAGAGGGATTTCATTGTACTGGTTCTGTGCGGTCAGCGCGTAGGCTAGCGAGGGCACGGTCTGCACGTGGCAGGAGTAAGCCTCACGGAAAATAAAGAAATGGGGATTTTCCAGTTCCGAAGAAAGCCAAGGCGTGGTGTCAAGGTGGTAGCCGTAAGCACTCATGTGCTCGCTATTGGCCGACTCGCCGATGACCAGGACGAAGAGTCCTTTCTCTTGACTGTCCAAGTGAAGAGAAGAGAGGAGCGCTGAACGGTCCTTTTGATTCTTTTGAAATTCTTCAAAATTCTCTGCATAGGCGGCGGCTTTCTCCGGAAGCTCTACGATGGGATTTCTGGTGCCGGAGTCTTGCAATGGATAGATGAGGGCGGCAACTAGAAGCCAAGCCCAGGGCGCGCGCCAAAGAGGGGATATCCTTGCGGGGCGGCTCAAGAAATAAAGAATCCCGAGGTAGAAGGCGATGGCCGCGATGGCAGTAAGAGACGCGTGGCCGCTGGCGTAGCCCAGCGCTTCGCAGGGGTTGGTCTGCATGATGGCCAAGAGGATCTCCGGCGTTGGGAAGGTGTAGCTGGTGAAGTAGTAGAGCCAGAACAATAGCGCCGGTGCTGAAAGAAGGAACGAGGAAAGGAGGAAATAGATCCGCTGGCACTTCGGAAACCCCGCAGGCGGCGTCAGGAGGAGAAAGAGTCCCCAGAAGGCGCTGCAAAAAGCGAGGTAGGAGAAGTAGAAGAAGGGCATGGTCTCAAGGCCGGACAGCGGGCGTATCCAAATGGGAGAGTATAGAAGCAAAAAGAGCGGCAGCTGTCGAAGCGCCGGCCGGTAGCAGGCAAGGAGAGTCCCTAAGAGCAGCGCGTTTGTCGCAGTCATCTCTTCGAACCAGACCGGGGACCAGGTGCCGGAAATATAAGCGTTGGAGAGGTATAGGGAAATAAAAAGAATGACCGAGATGCCCAAGATGGCCCATATAAGACGGAGATGTTTCGAAAGCAAGAGTGACTCCTTTTGTGTAATGATGACGTGCTTGCCTGCTTTGCCACAGCTATGAGCTTGGAGCTGGGAGCTTGGAGCTCTGATAGAGGCAGTAGGCATGCCCTACGGTAGAGACATAAGGCTTCGCGTGCCTCGCGCCATGCATCTGCTGCTAAGCTGACTCCAAAGAGGCTCCAAGCTCCAGGCTCCCAGCTCAAAGCTATGGCGAAGCAGCCAAAGGCGTAGGCCAACCTCCACCGCTTCGCGGTTCCCCTCCTTCCAAAGGAAGGAGGTTGCACTGCAGAGGGCGCGCCTTATCCCTTATAACTCTAACACAAAAACGCCCCTTTCGGGGCGTTTTCTATTTCACAAATTTTCGCAGCACTGCGTAGAGCCTGTGAAGGTCCAAGGGCTTGGGGAGGTGCTCGTCCATGCCGGCGGCTTTTGCTTTGGCTGCGTCTTCCGCGAAGGTATTGGCGGTCATGGCCACGATGGGGAGCTCCTCGATGCGCTCCAGGGGGAGCGCGCGGATGGCGCGGGTGGCTTCGTAGCCGTTGAGGTTTGGCATTTGGATATCCATCAGGACCAGGTTGTACCAGTCCGCCGGATGGCTCTTTACCATGTCTACCGCGATTTGCCCATCCGCTGCAGTCTCTACCGTAGCGCCGGTCATGGCGAGGATTTCCACAGCGATCTCGCTATTCATAGCGTTGTCCTCTACCACCAGGATGCGCTTGCCGGAAAGCTTCGGCGCTTCGCAGGCGCTAGGCTTCTCGGGGGAAAGCTTCAGCACCCGAGAAAGCAGCGTCATCATGCGGGAGCGATAGAAGGGCTTGGCCGTGATTTCTGTGATGCCCGCCGCGAGAGCGTCCTCTTCGATGGAGGCGTACTCGTAGGCAGTCATAAGGATGATGGGGAGGCTTGGTCCCACCAGCTTTCGCAGGAGGCGGGCGGTGGAGAGGCCATTCATGCCCGGCGTCTTCCAGTCGAGGAAAATGAGAGAAAATTTCTTGCCGCTTTCCGCATAGGCTAGCGCTTCCTCGCCGGTGGTGACGAAGCAGGTCTCCACGCCGATTTCCGAAAGGAGATGGACCGTATTTTCTCCACAGTCCACATCATCGTCCACCACCAAGACCGGATGCACCAGCTTGGCTTTCATTTCCTCCAGCCGGTCTTCCACCAAGGGCAGCGTGCAGGTGACGGTGATCTGCGTGCCTTTGCCGACGGCGCTATGGACATGGATATGGCCGCCCATGAGGGAAATAATATTTTTCACGATGGCCATGCCCAGTCCCGTGCCGGGCACCTGGGTGATGCGCTTGTCATCGGCGCGGGTGAAGGGGTCAAAGAGTACCTTTTGGAATTCCTCGCTCATGCCCACGCCGTCATCTTCCACAGCGAATTCGTAAGAGCCTACGCCGGCAGACGCGCTCGGGAGCTGGCGTAGGGTGAGAAGGATGTGACCGCCATCGGGGGTATATTTGGCGGCGTTCGACAGGAGATGAAGCAAAAGCTGCTTCATGCGCACCGCGTCGCCCTGCACGATTTCATTATGGAGTTCACGCACATGCACCAGGAAATGGTGGCCATGAGCGGTCATCTCCGGCTTCACTGCATCGGTCACGTCGTCAATGAGCTCGGGGAGTCTCAATTCCTCTTCGGTCAGTCGCATCTCGCCGCCTTCGATATGGGTCATGTCCAGGATTTCATTGATGAGCCCCAGGAGGTAGCGGCTGGAGCGGGAAATTTTGTGCAAGCATTTCCTCACCTGTCTCGGGTTGTCGATATGACTCTCCGCCAGGGCGGTCATGCCCATGATGGCATTCATGGGCGTGTGGATGTCGTGGGAAATATTGGACAGGAAATCAGTCTTCGCGCGGCTCGCTTTCTCGGCGGCCTCATAGGCCTCCTTCAAGGCTTGGCGGGATAGGATTTCCTGTGTCCGCTCCTTGGTCACGTCTTCGATCATGCACAGCACATCTTTCAAGAGTCCTTCGCCGGTCCAGGTAATCGGCGTCAGCGTGGCCATGTAGAAATGGCTCTCGTCCTTGGCAGAGTATTCGAAGCGGTAAACATCCTTCGGATCCTTCAAATGCTTGCGCAAGTGGGGCCTCGATAGGATTTCTCCAAAGCTCAGCTCGGAGCCTACCACGTGGAAGAGCCGATTCAGCCGATCTACCAGATAACCGATGTCGCCGGAGTCCGGCTCATCTTCATCGCAGCCGCTGTAGATGCGATAGGTACCATGCTCCAGGTCGCCGGTGCTGAATTTCCGCACTGCCTTTGCGGCGCCTTCCAAGAGGAGAGCCATGGCGTCGTTCTCGCGATGGAGCTCCGCCAGCTTCAGCGCTTCCTCCTTCGTCTCTGTCACGTCACGGATATAAGCGATCACGTGGCGCAAATGATCCATATGGTCGTCGCAGAAGACCACCGTCCGCACCCAGCGAAGATTTCCTTCCACATAGATGCGATACTCCGCATTGATTTCCTTCTGACCATCGGCAAATTTTTTTTGGATGTAAGCGCGGTCAAAGAGCTTCCTCGCTACGTCTCGGTCGTCGGGATGCACCCAATGGGCCACGTAGGCTGACGCCATGTCGTCCCAGGAGGCGCAAAGCTCCTCCTTCGCCAGGAGCGAGCGTTCGCCTTTCAAAGAGTCGAAGCTATTTCCTACGAGATCCACATAGTACTCCGAGTAATTCGCTGACGTGAAGGCCTGGTGGAAGGCGTCGATACGCTGCGCCTTTTCGCGAAGCCTTTTCTCTTCATCGATGTCCATCAGGATCCCCGCCATGCGGTAAGGGGTCCCGTCCATGCGGCGCGTCATTTCCCCTTTGGACCGCACCCAGCTATAGGAGCCGTCGGCGTGGCGCACCCGGTACTCCACATCGTAGCGCTTTGTGCCGGTGCGATCCTCCATGACCATGCGGATCCGATTCTCCACATAGCTCCGGTCTGCCGGATGGACTGTGCTCATGAGAAATGGAATGTTATTGGGCATGTCCAGGATGTCATGGTAGCCCAGCATGCGCCGGAGCTCATGGCTCACGGAAATCAAGGAGAGATTGCCGCTCTCATCGAAATTCATGTACCACATGCCGCCGTCCATGGCGTCGGAGACGAGATGGAGATTTTCATAATTCCAATCCACCCGCACCGAGAGGAGCCAAAGCTTTTTGCCTTCGCTATTCATCGAGTCGGACTTGTACATGTTGACATGGAGCGGTACGTCCTCGCTATTCACCATCATCCCTTCGCCGCTGCCATGAATCAGAGGAAATCGATCCGCTGCGAGGAACGATTTATTCTCTCAATAAAAGGCATGCAAAAGAGAGCCATCCACCCGGGCCATGAATTCCTCGTAGGTGAATCCCAGGAGCGCCAGGAAATAATCGCTCACCTTGGTGATCGATAGCTTCTCATCGTAGTGCCCCGCCAGAAATCCCACTGCATGGTTGCAGCTGACGTTCTCGCGAATGGCGATCAAATTTTCCTCCGTCAACTCGATCGCATTGGCGGAGTATATGCTCTCATGAAATCTCGGCACTCGGTTCATAATGGGAGGCCTCCTTGAAGTATAGGTTAGTATTTAGTGATCAGTGATTAGTGATTAGTGATTGGTCGCGCCTTCCGCTATTTGGCCATCTTCCTTTGGAAGGAGGGGGCGCGATAGAGGTGGAGGTTGGCCTGGAAAAATTCTGTGGTTCCTTTGAGATTTTTCGATTCATTTATTCTTTTATTATATATATGTGATAGCCTAGTAGTCAATGGAAATAAGTGGGGGATATGATGGCGCGGGAAGGCTAAGAAGATGAGACAATGAGAGGATGAGATAGTGAGAAAGTAGGCAAATGCGTTCCCACTATCTCATCATTTCGCGCTCCCATCTTCTCATTTCTTACTCGTGCTATAATGAAGCCATCGAAAAGAGTCAAAGGCCACCGACCAGTGACCACTGACTACTGATCACTAATTACTACACCCGGAGGCGCATTACCAATGAAAGAAGAGCTGGATGCATTATTTGATTTCTTTCGAGAAATCGACAAAGAAAAATTGATCGAGCGCAAGACCTATGTCACCGACGCGATCCGTTGGGAGACCGACGCGGAGCATGCTTGGCACATGGCTATCATGGCCATTCTCCTTGCGGACTATAGCAATGAGCCCATCGATGTGCTGAAAACGGTGAC
>CAVKMC010000117.1:0-6340 GCA_963657285.1 Agathobacter sp. | reverse complement strand
ATTTCAAAATTCACGCCGCTATATGAATTGATGCGGCGTACCTTCCCTTGAACCTCGAACCTTGAACCTTGAACCTTTTGTGACAAATCGCAAGAATCACTAACTGACGCCGAGGTGATTACTTAGAATCTCACAGCTCCTGGTTCTTCTTCGCACACTCCTTGCAATAGCCGTAGAATTTCAGTTGATAATCCACGATATGGAAGCCATTTTCCTTTTTGATTTTTTCACGGATTTCATTCATGAAATCGTAGGAAAATTCGATAACCTTTCCGCAGCCCAAGCAGATCAAGTGATGATGGGAGTGGCTGAGGGAGTGGTCATTGAGCTCGAAGCGGCTGCGGCCATCGCCGAAGTCCAGTTTCTTCAAAAGCTCCAAAGAAGTGAATAGCTCCAGCGAGCGGTAGACCGTAGCGAGCCCGATGTCCGGATTTTCATCCTTCACCATGGCATACACATCCTCCACGGTCATGTGATTTTCCTTGCTGTCCAAGAAGGCCTGCAGGATGACCTGCCTTTGGGTCGTAAATTTATACTTATGCTCACGAATTTTCTTTTTCAGCGTATTCATGATAGTAGACTTTTTCATGACTATCCCCCCACCTGATTTCCGAAGAAACCGGCTTTTATTATTTTAATACTTTGTAGCGGTTATAGAACCACATATGCCGAAGCAAGATCTGCAGCACCGCCACCAAGGGCACAGAAATCATCATTCCCAAAATACCAAAGAGCTGTCCTCCGATAAGGACGCCCGCAATGATCGCCACCGGATGCACATCGATGATGCTGCCCATGAGCTTGGGCATGAAGAAATGGCCGTCAAGCTGCTGCACCACCACATAGAAAACGATGACCTTCACCATCACAGCGCTTCCCTGCATGAGGCCCAAAAGCACCGGCGGGATGGCGCCGATGATAGGCCCCACCAGTGGAATCATTTCCACCACGCCGGCCAAAAGACCGATCACCAAGGGATAGGGGATATTCATGGACCACATGCCCAGGAATACCACCAGGGCCATGATGAAGGATAAGAGAAGCTGCCCGCGGATATACGCATTCAAGACGAAATGGATTTCCTCAAAAAGCTTCGCCAAATGCCCATGGAACCGATCGGGAAAAATACCGATGAATCCTTGAACAAATGCATTTCCCTTTTTCATCATATAGAAAGTGATAAAGGGAACTACTATCAATTCTATCACAGTGCTGGCAAAAGAAAAGATAGCAGATAAACTAAATTGTGCGATTTTCAGCGTATACTCGCCCACATCCTGGATGATGCGGGAAACAAAATTCTTCGCCTCCGGCGGCAGGAGTGAGAGCTGGTACTGTCTCTCCAATTCAGGAATGGCCTGCTGCACCGCTACCACCATATCCGGCACGCCTTTGATGAAGGCTCTGAATTCGCTGATGAAAGGAACAAAGATATGGATGATGATCATATAAATGACCGACACAAAGATGGCAAAGGAAAAGAGAATGGCCACATCATAGGGCAGCTGCTTCAGCCCGCCAAAAAGCTTCACATGCTCATGGATCCACTTCGCCAAAGGATTCAGCAGGATGGCAATGACCAAGGACACGGTGAAGGGAAATAGCACCACCGGCGCCGCGATGATCAAGGCCAGAAACCCCAGCACTACGGAGATCCGCATCCAAAATTCCGCGTCTCGCCTCATAGGATGCCTCCTACCAGGAAGGGATTCGTCTTCTTCTCCACACCGATGGACGTGGGATTTCCATGGCCCGAGAGAACCACCACATCATCGGGGAGACAGAAAAGATTCTTCCGGATGCCTTCCACCAGCTGCGTCATATTTCCGCCGGGGAAATCGGTGCGGCCGATGGAGCCCTGGAAAAGAGAATCTCCAGTGAAGACGATTTTCTCCTTCTCTTCATAGAAGGAAAGTCCCCCCGGCGTATGTCCCGGCGTCTCGATGACCGTGAAATCCAGGCCACAGGTCTTGATATGGTCGCCGCCACGCACCCAATGCTCCGGCTCCTCCACCAGTACATGGTCCGGGAATTCATAGGATAAATTTTTCATAGGATCCTTTAGGTACGCTTCATCGCCGCGGCTCATGTAGAGCTCCGCCTCCGGAAATTTAGCGCGCAGCGTATTCATCCCCGCCATGTGATCCACATGGGCATGGGTCAGGAAAATGGACTTCAGCGTGATCCCTTCCTCAAGGATCGCGCCGATATAGTGCTCCGGGGAAAACGAAGGATCCACCACAAGTCCTTCTTTGGTATTTTCATCATATACGATATAGGTATTCGTCATAAAAGGTCCGAGTACAGTATATTTGATTTTCATTATGGTTTCTCCTTTCATTGAAATAGTAATTAGTAATTAGTGGTCAGTAGTCGGTGGTCGGTAGCCAGGGATAAGGCACGGTTTCCACTATGTGATCTCCTTTCTTTGGAAGGAGGGGGACCGCTTGCGGTGGAGGTTGGCTCCTAAGCATGTCCACCTTATTAAAACAGCTTCTCGCTATCCAAGAGTAAGGTCACGGGGCCGTCGTTTTCCAGGGCCACCTTCATGTGAGTACGGAAGCGGCCGGTGCCTACGGAGACGCCGGCTTTTCTGCAAATGTCTACCACATATTCATAAAGCTCATTGGCCCGCTCTGGGAGCTCCGCCTCCGTGAAGCTGGGACGGCGGCCCTTTCTGGCATCGCCGTAAAGGGTGAACTGGGACACGATGGCCAGCTCCCCTTTCACATCCAAAAGGGACAAATTCAATTTATCATTTTCATCCTCAAAGACACGGAGATGCAGGATCTTATCAGCGATGTACTCCGCATCCTTCTCCGTATCTCCCCGCTTCACGCCCAAAAGAACCATGAAGCCCTTCTGAATGGAAGCGGTCTCCACGCCTTCCGAATCCACCTTGCACCAGTTGCATTTCTGCACTACAGCTCTCATTGTATCGCATTCCTTTCTGACAAGTCATAGGATTATGTTCTTCTAATGAATATATCATACATCACAGGAAATAGAAAATGCGAATTTGTTTAAAAAGCTTGAAACGCAACGCGCTTCCACAATGTGGCCTCCTTCCTCTGGAAGGAGGGGGACCGCGTTAGGGGAAACGCGCCGGTTAACGGTTATCGGTTATCGGTTATACGGTTACACGGTTACACGGTAGCGAGGAGGCAGGTATACGCGGCACACCACTCCCTTGAATCCTGAAATACACCAAAAAAAAGCGCAGGATAAAAATCCCACGCTTTTCCATGACTCTTATAGCTATTATTACTTCGACGTAAAGTAGTGAGCCAGACCCGAACCGGTGCCCACAACGAGCCCCACAGCAGCTGCCACGGCAACGGTGCCGACGCCGGCAGTGCCCACAAAGACGCCAGCCGCTGCCACCGTGAGAGCCGCAGCCCCGATGCCGCAAAGCACACCGACACCTACAGAAACAACGACCTTCTTGCATTTGTTCCACAGATCCCCAAAGAAGCCACCGCCCACTACGGCGTCCATGGTTTCATCGGTGAGGGCCACCTTGTCTTCATTGTAGTAGTTCAGCACATCCATGCACAGCTCTTTGAAAATCTCGTACTTGACAGTGACGAACTTCTTCACAATTTCATAGGCATCCTTGATCCCCTCGGCAGCTTCCATCATCTTGCCGATGACTGCATCGTTCTCCAAAATTTTCTGGATTTCCTCTACCTTTCCTCTGCCTTCGGTATCTGCCATCAGTGCTTTCATATCCAATACCATTTCCATATCCTCCTTTAAAATTCATTCACTTATAAAAATATTCATTCTTTCTGTCCCTTATACGCGCCAGACTCTCAACTATTACAAGCCACACGTTTAGAAGCTGCATATTCCTGCTGCAAATCCTCGAGCAAATACAAATCACTTCGGCAGTGCATATCGGAAATGCCCTCACTCATGAGCGCATAGGTTTCGGAATGATAAAAGAAATCCAACGCCGCCGCCACGCTGATGCCCTGTGCCTTAGCAAATAGCGCCACCAGCCGAGTATATTTCTTCTGCAATAAAATGGGATGAGCTAGCATAGGACTTCACTCCTCACAAACTGAATACACCGAAGCGCCCGCTCTGTGCGAAAACAAATCTGCAAATTGGGCTTTTCGTAGCGTAGACGCTTGATGGTTTCCTTCTTGTCAATCAGTCCATCAAAGAAAAGCTCCAATGTATTAAACACCTTATCATTGGCAATACCACCGATGACAACATCGTAAGAGGAAGTATCCTCCTCTCTACGGCACTTCACAATAAAGTCCAGCCATTCCTCAGAATATGTTGAAAAAGAAAGAACCTGGAGATTCCCGAGCATTTTTTCATCCAGTTCGTAAACGGAAACAACGCCTATTTGATGGCGCTTTTGAAATCGATTGCACCATTTCCTCGCCTGCTCGTAGATAGGCGTGGTGTAAAAGCCGGGACCAAAGTCTACCGCCGTACGGGAGTGAGCCAGATCCGGCGCAGCCACTTCCATAAAAGAACCATGATAAATGATCACACCTCGACACCTCGCTCTTTTATAACTTCCGCCAATTCATTGACAATATAGGATTTTCCCTGGCTATGGAGTACCTCGTATTCAGGAATAATATAATCTTGTAAAATATCGCTTTTCTTCGTCAGCGCATCGTACATTCTTTTCCCATCCACCTGGTAAAAGGCCGCTAAACTTTCGATGCAAAAGATAGCAAACTCCAATTCATTTTCATTGATTGCTTGATTTTCCAAGAAAATCCCCTCCTTTTTCTCCTATTATAGCAAAATAAAAAAGAAAAGGAGAAATCCCTTCGCTGGGATTTCTCCTTTTCTTTCACATCGTGTCGTAAATATCTGCGACAGCGTCGTATTCATCATCCGTCGGCGGCACGTAGACCACTTCGCCTTTTTCATCCTTGTCCATGCGGGCCAGGATGATTTCCGGCTCTTCCTCGGTTTCACTGGACGGAATGACCACGAGCACAGCGAATTGCTTTCCCTGGAAGGGGATCACTTCCACCTGAGCACATTCGATTTCATTGCCCTCATCATCGGTGAGGATGACGCTGATTTCATCTTTTTCTTCTGCCATGGGATTTATCCTTTGTTCTTAAATGCCAAATGCTGGAGATAGCCTTCGAGAATGACCACTGCCGCCATCTTGTCGATGACCTTTTTCCGTTTCTTCCGGCTCACATCGGCCGCGATGAGCTGCTTCTGCGCCATCACGGTGGTGAGTCTTTCATCCCAGAAATGATAGGGAATGTCCGGGAAAGCAGCCGCAAGATCCTGGGCGAATTCTTCGGTACGCTCGGCGCGCATGCCCTTGGTGCCATTCATATTGAGCGGCATGCCGAGGACGAATTCCTCCACCTTGTATTCATCGGTAAGCTGCCGGAGCCTTTCGAAATCTTTTTCTCTGGTGGTGTGGCGGATGGTTTCTAGGCCCTGGGCGGTCCAGCCGAAGAGATCGCTCACGGCGACGCCGATGGTCTGGCTGCCCACGTCAAGACTCATGATACGCATATCAAAGACCCTTGTGCTTCACATAGAAACGAACCAGCTCTTCCACCAATTCATCTCTTTCGATACCGGAAATCAGACGGCGCGCATCGTGGCGGCTGGTGATATATGTCGGCTCGCCGGAAACCAGGTATCCCACGAGCTGCACGGTCGGATTATGGCCGGCTTCCTTCAAAGCGCCATAGACTTCCTGCAGGGTCAGAGCGGCTTCCCGATTCTCCCCATCGTCTGCATTGGTGTTAAATAACATTGTTTCGTCAGAGACTGACATGGTATCCCTCCTCATTTTTATTTTGGAAATACTTGTATTTAGTCAAGCATATCAGAAATGGCTGACACACCCACTGCGATGGCATCAGCCAGTTTATTCACATCCTTGCCGCCGGCCTGTGCGACTGCCGGTTTGCCGCCGCCGCCGCCGCCGCAAGCCTTTGCTGCTGCAGAGACCACTTTGCCCATGTGTACGCCGGCCTTCACGGCTTCCGGAGAAGCCATGCCTACCAGGTTTACCTTATCACCGGATACGGTACCCAGGATGAAGGCGCCGCCTACCAGCTTCGCTTTCGCTACATCGGCAGCCTTGCGGAGCTCATCCATATTTCCTGCATGAACGATAGCGCCGAAGAAAGGCACGCCCTTCTTTTCCTGCAAATCCTTCATCAGATTGCCCAGTTCATCCTTTGCCTGCTGCTGCTTCAGTGAATCCAGCTCCTTCTGCAAATCCTTCATAGCCGCCAGGGTCTTTTCGATCTTTTCTGCCAGCTGTTCGGGTTTGCCCTTCAGGAGCTCTGCTGCTTCGTGGAGGAGCGCTCTATCCTTCTTCATC
>CAVKMC010000116.1:0-6446 GCA_963657285.1 Agathobacter sp. | reverse complement strand
TGCATAAAAATTCTAGAATGATTTCAGATAACGATTTAATCAGCGGTTCCCTAGACCGAATCAGGTTTGCGACTTTCTATTTCAAAAACTCGCGCCGCTTTATAATTTGACGCGGCGCACCGCCACTCCACTCTTCACTCTCCACACTCCACTCTCAGCAAACGCGCCTTATCCCTTATCCCTTATCCCTTTCCTAGAGCATATCAGATTTCCGATTTCTTTCAAAATACTCATGTGCTATCATGGGGGATAGAGTAAAAGCATAATTTGAGCGAAAGGAGTCCCTTATGCCCAAGAATACCCCCATGCGCCGGAAGGACCGGCTGGTGACTGACGAGAAATGGATCCGTCTCATGCTCTCGTCCCAGGAAGTGCTGCACCTTGGCCTCTATGACGACGACCGCATCTACGTGGTGCCGGTGAATTACAGCTACACACTGGAAGGCGGAAAGCTCACGCTCTATTTCCACGGAGCCCAGGCGGGCCTGAAGCACGACATCCTCATGAAGCGCCCGAGCGTTGGCTTTTGCATCGACGGCGACGCCATGGTGATCCCCAATGAGAAATCCGCCTCTGCCTTCACGAGCCACTACAAGTCCCTCATCGGCAGCGGCACGGTGAAAGAAATCGAAAATCTCTCCGAGAAAAAGGAAATCGTGAAAGCTTTCATGAAGCACTACTCCACGAGAGACTGGGACATCCCTGACGCCGCCCTCGCTCATACCGCCGTCTATCGGCTGGAGGCAGAGGAGTATCAGGTGAAGATGAATCCGAAGAAGTAGAGCTTAAGGTGCATTTGACTGCTTCGTCATAGCGAGGAGCCGGGAGCTTGGAGCTTGGAGCTCGTCCAGCGTCAGTAGGCGTGCTTGGCAGTGAAGTCAAGGAGTACGCGTTTACCGGTATCAACATAGCTTCGAGCGGGGAGCTTGGAGCTGTAACGAAGCAGGCAAACGCGCATACTTCTAGACGCTACCACCCAGTGTGCTTACTGACTCTAGCCAAGCTCCAAGCTCCTAGCTCAAAGCTTTGACGAAGCAGGTATGCGCGCATGCTTCTAGACGCTACCGCCCAGTGTGCCTACTGACTCTAGCCAAGCTCCCAGCTCCTAGCTCAAAGCTTTGACGAAGCAGGCATCACCCGCCTTATCCCTAAAGCCCACAAAAAAAGACCCCGATCGCTCGGGGCCTTTTTTTATTTCTTAAAATACATCTTTAATTACGATGGTCTGTTCACGGGACGGACCTACGGAGACGATGCCAAGGGGCACGCCGATCAAGGCGGAGATGCCTTCGAGGTACTCTTTGCAGAGTGCAGGGAGGTCGTCGTAGTTTCTGATGTCGGAAATTTTTTCCTTCCAGCCTTTGAAGGTTTTGTATACCGGAGTGATCTTTTCCAGGAACTTGAGGTCCGCCGGATATTCTTCCACTTCCTTGCCTTCGTATTCATAGCCGACGCAGACCTTGATTTCTTCCATGTCGTCCAGGATGTCCAGGCGGGTGATGGCGAGATAGTCGAAGGAGTTCAGCTCAGCAGCGTAGCGGACGGCGCGGGTGTCGAGCCAGCCGATACGGCGCGGGCGGCCGGTGACGGTGCCGAATTCATGCGCCGTATTTCGCAGATACTCGCCGGTCTCGTCGAAGAGTTCGGTGGGGAATGGACCCTGACCTACGCGGGTGCTGTATGCTTTCACGACGCCGAAAATGTTTTTCATATTGTGAGGTCCGATGCCGGCGCCGATGCAGGCACCGCCGGCTGTCGGGTGGGAGGAGGTGACGAATGGGTAGGTGCCGTTGTCGCAGTCAAGCATGGATGCCTGGGCGCCTTCGAAGAGCACATTCTTGCCTTCCTTCACCAGCTTCTGTACGGTGTAGTTCGTATCCTTCACGTAGGGGCGGAGCTTTTCCGCATAGCCCAAGTAGTCGGAGAGCATGGTTTCATAATCGAAACCTTCCACGCCGTAAAGCTTTTCCAGGAGCAGATTTTTCTGTTCCACATTGTATTTCAATTTTTCAGCAAATGTTTCCTTGTCCATCAGGTCGCAGATGCGGATGCCGATGCGGTTGATCTTGTCCGCATAGCAGGGGCCGATGCCATTCTTCGTGGTGCCGATCTTGCGGCTGCCCTTTCTCGCTTCTTCTGCTTCATCGATGCGGATGTGGTAGGGAAATACCACCTGTGCGCGGGTGGAAATCTGCAGGTGCGTGGCGTCAATGCCCTGCTTCTCCAGATTTTCCATTTCTTCCAAAAGGCTCTTGGGATCTACGACTACGCCGGTGCCGACGATGCAGATCGTGCCGGGATACATGATGCCGCTGGGCATGAGGCGCAGGGGATACGCCTTGCCGCCGGTCACCACGGTGTGTCCCGCATTGTTTCCGCCCTGGGAACGAACGACTACATCTGCCTTCGCTGCCAGATAGTCTACGATCTTGCCCTTACCTTCGTCGCCCCACTGAGCGCCAATTACCATTGCTGTTGCCATGATTCATTCTTCCTTCCTGTGACGGATGCTTCTATGAAATATTGGGAATAAAATATGCGTTCATATTTTTTCACACAACTACGTTTTTATTATAGCATATATGGGAAGGGGGTGGGGCTTAACATTAGCGGTTTGGGGATAAGGGACAAGAGATAAGGGATATGGATTGCGCACATGCTTCCTCGCCACCGTGAACCCTTAACCGATAACCGTATAACCGATAACCGATAACCGACTCGCTTAACGATAGCAAGAGTTGGAGCAGCGAGCTATTATCAGCGAAATCGTTTGAGGCACCAGCTCTAGTTAGTCTAAGCGCGCACGGTTACCGGTTATCGGTTATACGGTTATCGGTCGTGTGGAAGCAGCCAGGCGCGCCTTATCCCTTTCCCCGCTGTGCTACAATAAAAAGAACAGAAAATCCCATCCATTCAAAAGGAGGCGCCATGCGAAAATCCGAACCCACCATCGAAGATCAGATCCGAAGCATCCATTACAAATATGAAATCCCCGAAGAGAAAGTGCAGAGCCTTCTTTCCGCGGGATACCGATTTCTTGAAATCGACAAGGCCGCGCTCCTTGCTACCGTCGCCGGCATTTCCATTGATGAAATTCTTTCCATGCGAAAGACCGAGCCCTGGAGCCGCATCCAAAAGAAGCTCTTCCTCACCGCGGAGGTCTACGAGAAAAAATATCTCGCCTGCCGCGCCGAAAGACTCACCCGCTTCTACGGCATCGACGAAACCCGCGCCCTCGCACTCCTCGAAGAAGGCTACCCCATCCACTGGATCCGCCTCGCCTACCTCTTGGAAACCCACACCGGCGCCAAAGCCGAGACCATCCTCGCCGCACGCACCAAGGCCGAGAAATGGAAGCCCTGGGCCGCCCGCGTCCTCTCCGTCTCCCCCGAGGACTTTGCGAAATGGATAGCGGAGACAAGAAATCCGAGTTTGCCATTGAAAAAATAATTACAAGGGATAAAAGCCGCATGCCTGCTTCGCCATAGCTAGGAGCTATGAGCTAGGAGCTTGGAGCCCGGCTAGCGTCAGTAAACATGCCAAGCGGCAGCAGCGAGGGCACTTTGCTCGCTTTCTCCTACCGCAGTTAAATGCTAAATGCCGCCAAAGAAGCTCCAAGCTCCAGGCTCCAAGCTCATAGCTATGGCGAAGCAGGCAAGCAGCTTATCCCTTTCACGAAGGAGTCCACCATGATCCCCAACTTCACCTACCACAACCCCACGAAAATATATTTCGGAAACGGAGAGCTCACCCATCTCCGCGAGGAGCTACCCAAGTACGGGAGCCGCGTGCTCCTGGTCTGCGGCGGCGAGTCCATACAGAAGAGCGGACTCTTTGACAAGATTTCCGCCGAAATCGCAGCCGCAGGCCTCACAGGCTACTCCTTTGCCGGCGTGAAGCCGAATCCGGAAATCCAAGACATCCGCACCGGCATCGAGCTTTGCCGCAAAGAAAAGCTGGACCTCATCATCGCCGTAGGCGGCGGCAGCGTCATCGACGCCGCCAAAGCCATCGCAGGAGGCACCCCCTACCAGGCGGACCCCTGGGAGCTCATCAAAAGCCGCGCCCAGATCCCCACCGCCCTTCCTCTCATCGCCATCCCCACCATGGCCTCCACCGGCTCTGAGATGAATGCCTGCACCGTCATCACCAATCCCGAGACGAAGGAGAAATACGGCTGGACAACCGAAGCCCTGCGTCCGAAGATTTCCTTCCTCTGCCCCGAATTCACCTACAGCGTCCCCGCCTTCCAGACCGCCGCCGGCTCCGCCGACATCCTCTCCCACCTCATGGAAGTCTACTTCAATCAAGAAAAAGGCTTCGACGCCACCGACGGCTTCATGGAAGCCATGATGCGCTCCGTCATCCACTACGCCCCCATCGCCATGGCCGAAGGAAATCATGAAGAAGCCCGGGCAAACCTTCTTTGGACCGCCTCCTGGGCCATCAACAACTACATCGACCGCGGCCACCACGTCGCTTGGGTCTGCCACGGCATCGAGCACGAACTCTCCGCCCTCTACGGCATCACCCACGGCCTGGGCCTCGCCATCCTCACCCCCGCCTTCCTCACCTACGTCCTAAACGAAGACACCGCCCCCAAGCTCGCCCAATTCGCCGTGAACGTCATGGGCGTCAAGCCCAAAGGAAAGAGCGACCTCGCCATCGCCAAGAAAGGCATCAAGAAGCTCAAGAAATTTTTCACCAAAGACCTCGCCCTCGCCGCCCGCCTCTCAGACATCGGCATAGACGACACCCACTTCGCTGAAATGGCAGAGAAAACCATCGCCTGGAAAGGAAATACAGACGGCGAGATCCCCGGCTTCGTGTCTCTCACAGCAAAGGATTTGGAAAATATATATCGGCTGGCGCTGTGAGATTTGGTAGTTAGTGATTAGTGATCAGGCGCGCCTTCCGCTATTTACCTCCTTCCTTTGGAAGGAGGGGGACCGCTTTAGCGGTGGAGGTTGGCTTAGTAATCAGTGCTCAGTACGCATTTTGCTGCTTCGCCGATAGCGCCAAGCGCGCCCCGACCACCGATCACTAAAATCATTCCTTCCTTTTTCTTTTTTTGCTATAATGAGATTAGAGAAGAAGGTGATGCCATGAACGTGAAGAAGACATATAAAGATTCTCTTTTCCGAACGATTTTCAAAGATAAGAGAAGACTGGCTCATTTGTACCAAGCCCTCTCCGGCGAGAAGGTAACGGACAAAGACATCCACCTGAATACCCTGCGCGGCGTATTCATGAACGACGTGAAGAATGACATCAGCTTCCGCATTGGAAATCGGCTTATCATTCTCGTTGAGCATCAATCCACTTGGAATCCGAACATGCCGCTCCGCTTCCTTTGGTACTTGTCGAAGCTTTATCGAAACTTCGTAGATCTCGACATGATTTATCGAAGCACTTTAGTAGAAATACCAACGCCGGAATTTTATGTACTCTATAACGGGACCACTGATATTCCCGATTTCCAAGAGCTGAAGCTCTCCGACTCCTTCGCCCAGAAGGGAAACGCCTTGGAGCTTACAGTGAAGTGCTATAACATCAACTATGAAGAGGGAAAGGATTTACTAAATTCCTGCCAGGAGCTTCTGGCCTATAGCGCCTTCGTGCATCAAGTCCGGCTTGAGCAAGCCAAGGGAAAATCCCTTTTCGCAGCCGTCAAAGCAGCCATTCGATATTGTGAGAGTCATGACCTGATGGCTCAGTTTTTCAAAAGAAACGAAAGAGAGGTGTACGATATGGTATCCTTCAAATGGGATGACGCTCGAGCAATGGAAATCGTGGCAGAAGAAAACCTCGCAAAAGGCCTCGCGGAAGGCCGCAAAGAAGGCCGCGTAGAAGGGAAAGCGGCCTCGGTTCCCGAAATGGCCATCAGACTTTTGAAAAAGAGCTACCCTATTCACGATGTAGCTGACGTTACCGATTTGTCCGCCGAAGAAATCAAGAAGATTGCCAAAGAGCACGGCTTAGCTTACTGAAACAGCAATCCGCGGCCGGTAATCGAAATGCATTTACAAAAAAGGAAAGCAAAATGCACGATATGGTATCTTTCAAATGGGATAATAACCGGACGAGAGAAATCGCAACAGAAGAAGGTTTCAAGAAAGGTTTTGCGGAAGGAAGAGCCATCATCTTCGAAGAGTCGACTATTCGGCTTTTGAAAAAGAGCTACCCCATCCGCGATATAGCCGACGTTACCAATCTGTCCATCGAAGAAATCAAAAAGATCGCCAAGGAACACGGATTGACTTACTAAAGCCTTCTTCGGGAAGAAGGTGCCCGAAGGGCGGATGATGATTGGTTTGGTAATTAGTGATCAGTGAGCAGTAGTCAGTGATCAGTACGTGCTCGATTGCCGAGTCAAGCTTTCCGTTTCCCGCTATCGATGATAGATCCTTCGCTTCGCTCAGGATGACGAGTGGGCAATCAAAAAA
>CAVKMC010000115.1:0-6506 GCA_963657285.1 Agathobacter sp. | reverse complement strand
GGAGCCCTGAGAGTGGAGCACTGTCTTCTTGTGCGCCTTCTGATGGAGCTGCTCCGGCGTGAGCGCAGCGAGGCGAAGGCGGAGGGCTTCCATGAAATATTTCGTTTCCTCTGTGAGATAAAGAATCATGGAAGGCGAGAGGGGAGAAGAGACTGCCTTCGCCATATGGGAGAGGGAGGCTTCGATGGAGGATTCCAGCTTACGCGCACCGCCACCCTGTCCGGCGGCGCTATCGATTTCCTTGTAAGCTGCAAACATGGCCTGCACATGGTCTTCCGTCAGCGCAGATACATGACGGCCCAGGACCAGGTAGGACCCGGAGAGATCCTTTTCCAGCGCCAAGAGCTTCAGCTCTTCGGGAATGGAGGCAAGGGTCTCATGAAGGCCGGAGAGAATGATTTGCTGGCAGCCGAAGCATCCCTTCCATCTGCCGATGATAGAGGAGGCCACATAGAGACGGAAGAGCACATACTCCCAGGAGAGGGCGAGAAGCGCTTCCTGCTCTCTATCAGAAATTTCCTTCTGATCCTTTTCAAGAGCCCGCAGGAGATCCGCGGAGAGCTCGCCGGAGGAGCCTTGGCTGTAGGCGATAAGGCTATCAGAAAGAAGTCGCGCGCCTTGGTATTCTAAATAATCCTGATGATTCATGGCGGCCTCCTTTCGAAAAATTAGGAGTGAGAAGTGAGGAGTGAGGAGTGGCGGTGCGGCGCACAATTCATAAAGCGCCGCGAATTTCAAAAATGCATTTTCCTCGCGTCCGAAACTCGAAATCTAAGTTGATTTTATTATAGGGAAATCCATAGCTTATATCTAATCAAAAATATTTATGATTACATAAAGTCTATGCTTTGCATCTTACCGACGATAAGATGCATCTTGGCCGCCTGACTAAGTGATCACTGACTACTGATTACTAATCACTGATCACTGATCACTAATCACCAATCACTATTTCCAATAAAAAAATCCAAGCGATAATTCCCCAATCATCGCTTGGATTTTTTATTTCCTTTACTGCATGCCGAAAGGTTCATTGCCACTGCCGGGAAGCTTGTAAATGCCTACGCCCCACAAGAAGAGCAGAAATTCTGCCGCGTGGTTCTCCCAGGTTTCCCAGATCGTCTCGTATAAGTTCTCTATGATCCTCACCTCATACCCCTTCAAACACTCTCTATATCATCGCACCTTTTATATTATTGTCTGTGCGATTGGAAACAATTTGTTCTATTTGCATCTTACCATAAATAAAAAGGCTGAATCTATCATCAATTCAGCCTTCTTGTGCGTTACCATATAAATGGAACAAAATGTATTTTAGCGATCAGTGACTACCGACTACCGACTACTAAATCGCTGGCGGTATCATGCCAAATAACTCGGAAGCCAAAGGCGTACTAATCACTAATCACTGACCACTAATTACCAATTACTTAAAGTATTTCTTCACGAAATCCACGGAGGAAAGCTTCCAGGTGGTGCCGGAGAGGTAGGCGAGGGGTCCCGCCTCTTCGCCGAAGGCGCAGGTGAGCTCGCAGGCCGAGAGGAGTTGGCGCTTCTCCTTGTAGCTGCGGTTCAAGGTCTTCACGCCGTACTTGTCGTCGCCAAGGAGCGGGTGGCCGGCGTGGGCGAATTGGGCGCGGATCTGGTGGGTGCGGCCGGTGACGAGATGACATTTCACCAAGGAGAGGCCCTGGCGGAAGGATTTCCTTTCGTACTCCGTGATGGCCGTCTTCGAGCCCTTCACCGGTTCGTCGGATACATAGACTTGATTTTTCTTCGCGTCTTTGAAAATCTGATTTTCCAAGGTGCCCCGTCCGGGCTCTACCTTGCCGGATACGACGGCCAGATAGGATTTCTGAATTTTTCGATCCTTGATGAGCTGCATCAAAAGGTCGCGGATGCGCTCGGTCTTGGCGAAGAGGAGAATGCCGGAGGTATTGAAATCCAAGCGGTGCACCGGATAGACCGCCGCGCCGCCTTGGCTAATCACATAAGCGGAGACGCGGCTGTGCATGGTGTCCTTTACCTCGCCGGTCACGTCCAGAGAGAGAAGCCCCGCGGGCTTATAAACGGCAAGAAGATTTTCATCCTCGTAGAGGATTTCTACCTTTTTGATTTCTTCCTTCCCTTCCAGCACAAAGGAGCGGACCACGTCGCCCGCTGTGAGATGGTAGGCCGCTTCTTCCTTTTTCCCATTCACTTTGATTTTCTTCGTCCGCAGGGCTTTCATGAAAAAAGAGCGGGGCCACCGTTTCCTCTCCATCAGAAACTGGTCCAGCCGCCGTCCTGCGTCTTTGCTATGGATGATAAATTCTTCCATTATATCTCCTTATGCTGAGGTGAGTTTGTAGTCGGTAGTCGGTCGTCGGTGGTCGGGGCGCTTTTCGCGTTAGTCTAACAAAGAGCAATTACCGACCACATTGTCGACAGCGGTATCATGCTAAATGACTCTGATGTCAAAAGCGTCCCGACTACCGAGCACCGACTACCGACTACTAAGCCTCCATCACTTTTCTCTCTAACCTTACTGCCACGTCCTCGCGTCCTTCTCCGCCTTCCACCCGGCGCGGGTGAGGGCCATGGCGGCCAGGGTGTCGCAGACCAGTTGGTCGTGCTCGCCGGCGATGTCGAAGGCGCCGCAAAACATCTGCGCCAGCATAGCCATCACCTGCCGATGATTTTCCTCGGCGATGGTGACGGACACCTCGCCTTCCTTGCCGATGTGTATCGCCACCGGAATGATTTCCGCCTTTTCCAATGCCATAATGCCCTCCTTTTTTATTTATACTACAGGATAGAAAGACGAGGCGCAAGCTCTCGATGCTCTGCACCGGCGATTTAGCGGTCACTGACCACTGACCACTGATTACTAATTACTAATTACTAACCCACTAAAAAGGAGGATCGCCCGCCAGGTAAACATCGTGTTTGAGAGTTGAGAGTTAAGAAAGGAAATGTAAGACTGGCGGTCCGATCCTCTGGCTATAAGACTATCATCTTATGGGGACATGGCTTGTCCTTTGATATGAGAGGAGAAATATTTTCTTCGCGGCTGGGAAATGGGAATGTCTTTACCTGCTTTCCCACGACTGTAATCCGTTCACCGTATAACCGGTAACCGACTCTTTTGACGATAGCGTAAAATGGAGCGGTTAACGGTTATACGGTTAACGGTTTACGGTGGTGACGAGGCAGGCATCACCCGCCCTGCGGGCACCCTCTTCAGAGAAGAGGGCTTGGCACGTTCGGCAAAGCAGTCAAATGCGAACCGACTACCGACCACCGACCACCGACTACTAAAACCTAAACCCTATTCCCTATTTCCCCTATAAAGAGTAAAATAGAAAGGATAATTTCTTTAGGAGGCATTCAAATGAACGAACGCGATAATTTCAAATCCCGATTGGGATTTCTTTTGGTCAGTGCCGGCTGCGCCATCGGCATCGGGAATGTGTGGAAGTTCCCTTATGTCACCGGCGAGTATGGCGGCGCGGTCTTTGTACTCTTTTACCTGGCCTTCCTGGTGCTCATGGGCATCCCTGTCATGACCATGGAGCTCGCCGTGGGCCGCGGGAGCAAGAAGAGCGCCGTGGCGGCGTACAAGACCCTGGAGAAGCCCGGCGCGTCCTGGCACATCCATGGCTGGTTCTGCATCCTGGGCTGCTATCTCCTCATGATGTACTACACCACCGTGTCCGGCTGGATGCTGGCGTATTTCTGGAAATTTCTGACCAGCGCCTTCACCGAAGGCATGTCTGACGTGGGCGCGGTCTTTGGCGCCATGTTGGGAAATCCCATGGAAATGGGTATCTTCATGGCCATCACCGTAGTGCTTGGCTTCCTCGTCTGCGCCCTTGGCGTGCAGGGCGGCCTCGAACGCATCACCAAGTGGATGATGCTTTGCCTTTTGGCTTTGATCGTAGTCCTCGCCGGCCATAGCGTGATGCTAGAAGGCGGCGGCCCGGGGCTGGAATTTTATCTCCTTCCCGACTGGGACCGCGCGATAGAGGCAGGCATCGGAAACGTAGCCGCTGCGGCGATGAACCAGGCCTTCTTCACCCTCTCCCTTGGCATCGCAGCCATTGAAATCTTCGGCAGCTACATGTCCGATGATTTTACACTGACCGGCGAGGCCGTGCGCATTTGCATCCTGGATACCTTCGTGGCCATCATGGCAGGGCTCATCATTTTCCCGGCCTGCTTTGCTTACGACGTGCATCCCGACCAGGGCCCGTCCCTCATCTTCATCACGCTGCCGCAGATTTTCACTCACATGACCATGGGCCAGCTGTGGGGCACTCTCTTCTTCGTCTTCATGACCTTCGCCAGCCTCTCCACGGTCATTGCGGTCTTTGAAAATCTCATCGCCAGCGGCATCGACAATTTTGGCTGGAGTCGTAAGAAATCGGTGGCCATCAATTTCGTGGTTATTTTCCTCTTCTCCATCCCCTGCGTCCTGGGCTACAATGTGCTCTCGGATATGCACTTCATCGGAAATCGGGACGTCTTGGATAGCGAAGACTTCATCGTCAGCAATCTCCTCCTGCCTCTCGGCTCTTTGGTGTACCTCCTCTTCTGCGTCACCCGTTGGGGCTGGGGCTTCGATAACTATCTGGCAGAGGTCAATAAAGGAAGCGGCCTCAAGATGCCCTACTGGATTAAGCCCTATTTCCAGTACGTGCTGCCGATTTTGATTCTAGTTATTTTGATCAGGGGATTGGTTTGAGATTGAGAGTCTCGCGTACCTGCTTCGTCATAGCGAGGAGCTATGAGCTTGGAGCTAGGAGCTTTATTGGTGTCAGTAGTCATGCTATGCTAAAGGGCCATTGGGCTCTTTAGTCCCTGCTTCGACATAGCCAGGGCTCTGTTTGCCTCTTTAGGTAGTCGCGCAAGAGCAAGCGCGTGCCCTTGAGCTCGACCGTCAAGCATGCTTACTGACTCTGCCAGAGCTCCAAGCTCCAAGCTGAAAGCTCAAAGCTATGACGAAGCAGTCAAAGGCGCCTTATCCTATCCAACACCCCATCGGAGGAAAGAAGAATGGAAGCAAGAGATAGTTTCAAATCCCGGCTGGGATTTATTTTAGTGAGCGCCGGATGCGCCATCGGCATCGGCAATGTGTGGCGATTTCCCTACATCACCGGGGAATACGGCGGCGCTGTGTTCGTTTTATTTTATCTGGCCTTCCTGGTGCTCCTAGGTATCCCGGTGGTGACCATGGAGCTCGCTGTGGGTCGGGCAAGCCAAAAGAGCGTGAAGACCGGCTTCATGAAGCTCGAGCCCAAGGGGAGCTACTGGCACCTCCACGGCTGGATCGCTTTGGCAGGAAGCTTCGTCCTCATGATTTACTACACCACCATTTCCGGCTGGATGGTGGATTACTTCGTCCGTTTCCTCACCGGCTCCTTCCATGGCCTTTCGCCGAAGGAAGTGGGCGCGGCCTTTGGAAATATGCTCGCTGACCCCTGGGAGCTTTTATTTTTCATGACCCTCAATGTGCTCATCGGCTTCGGCGTTTGCGCCGGCGGCGTGCAGGGGAGTTTGGAAAAAGTCACGAAGGTGATGATGCTCGGGCTTTTGGGGCTGATTTTTATTCTCGCAGGAAATAGTCTGCTCCTGCCCGGTGCCGAGAAGGGGATCGCCTTCTACCTGCTTCCCGACTGGGATCGCGCCGTGGAGGCGGGCCTTGGAAACGTGGCCTCTGCCGCCATGTGTCAGGCCTTCTTTACCCTCTCTGTCGGCCAGGGTTCCATGGAAATCTTCGCCAGCTATATGGGCAAGGAACATAGCCTCACCGGCGAAGCGGTCCGCATCACCTGTCTTGATACCTTCGTAGCCATCATGGCGGGCCTCATCATTTTCCCCGCCTGCTTTGCCTTCGACGTGGCGCCCTCCGAAGGACCATCTCTCATCTTCGTGACGCTGCCGAATATTTTCACAAATATTCCTATGGGCCAGCTCTGGGGCGGACTCTTCTTCCTCTTTATGACCTTCGCCAGCTTCTCCACCGTTACCGCGGTCTTCGAAAGTCTCATCGGCAACTGCATGGACAATTTCGGCTGGAGCCGTAGGAAATCGGTCTTGATCCTTCTGCCCTTGGTCTTCTTCGGCAGCATTCCCTGCGTCCTGGGCTTCAATGTGTGGCAGGACGTACACCTCTTGGGCGCCAAGGGAATCCTGGACACCGAAGATTTCTTTGTAAGCAACATCGTCCTCCCCGGCGGCTCCCTCCTCTTCGCCCTCTTCTGCACCACCAAATACGGCTGGGGCTTTGATAAATACATCGAGGAAGTCAATACCGGTGCCGGCATGAAAATGCCCCTCTGGGTGAAGCCCTATTTCAAATACATCCTCCCGGTCTTGATCTTCGTGATACTGGTTAGAGGACTCATGTAGGGGGGGATAAGGGATAAGCGTTTTTACCTGCTTTGCCATAGCGAGGAGCTATGAGCTTGGAGCTTGGAGCTTTATCGGAGTCAGTAGTCATGTTTGACAGTGGCGCCTAGCCA
>CAVKMC010000114.1:0-6544 GCA_963657285.1 Agathobacter sp. | reverse complement strand
GAGCTATTTAAGGATTTTCTTGACGAAGCTATGAATAAAAATTCTTATGATTTTTGAATCTTCGATTTAATCAGTGTTTCCCTAACCCGATAATTGCCAATTGTCTCCAATTCCCGACTACCGAACACCGACCACCGACTACTAATTACTACGCCCTCTGCTTCGCCGCTTCGTAAATCAGCAGCGCCGCAGCCACGGATACGTTGAGGGAGGAGACTTGGCCTTTCATGGGTATGCGGACGCAGAAGTCGCAGAGCTTTCTCGTCAGCGGGGAGACGCCTTTCCCTTCGGCGCCCATGACGATGACCAAGGGACCTTTGAGGTTCGCTTCGTAGTAGAGGCTTTCGCCATCCATATCAGCGCCTACCACCCAGAAGCCTTTGTCCTTCAGCATCTCCAAGGTCTGGCGGATATTTCCGGTCTGGCACACAGGCAGGTACGCAAAGGCACCGGCAGCGGTCTTCATGGCTGCTGCAGTGACCGGCGGGCTTTTGTGCTTCGGAAGAAGCACCGCCGAGGCACCGGCGCACTCCGCCGTGCGGACGATGGCGCCCAAATTTCTCACGTCCTCCAGTCCGTCAAGAAGAATGAAAATGGGATCCTTCCCTTCGCTATCAGCCACCACCTGATCCAGGTCGGCGTATTCGTAAGGCTTCAAGAGCGCAGCCACGCCCTGGTGGACCACGCCATTCCCCATGCTCTCCAGCCGCTTCTCATCCACTTCTTCGATGGGAAGTCCCTGGGCTTCCGCTTCCTTCTGAATGGAGAGAAGGCGGTCGTCCTTCTTACCCTCTTTGATGAAAAGCTTCTTCACGCCCTTGGTGCGCAGAAATTCGGTGACGCTGTTTCGCCCACAGGTGAGAAGAGAATTGTTTCTGACAGCCTTCTCGCCGCGAGGCGCATCTCTCTTCTCTCTTCTCTTTTCCGATACGCGAGTGCGAGGCGCTGCCGATTTCTCGGACTTGACACGGGGCTTCATCTTGCTTTTAGTTTGCATGATTCATTTCTCCTGCCAGGTATTTTAAGCTTTTATCCAAAATAAATTGCAGCCG
Source organism: Agathobacter sp. (assembly GCA_963657285.1). Taxonomy (GTDB): domain Bacteria; phylum Bacillota; class Negativicutes; order Veillonellales; family Dialisteraceae; genus Dialister. The sequence continues at coordinate 5,492 of CAVKMC010000114.1, read as the reverse complement.
GTCCTCTTGCTTCGAGAGGTAGAGATATCCCAGAAGGGCTTCGAAGGCGGTGGACTCACGATACTCCTCGACGGTGGCGCTCTTGGGCACAGAGGAGGACGTATTTCTTCCGCGCTTCAAGACCTTCAGTTCTCGTTCCGAGAGGACCTCCCGGATTTCAAAAAGGATACGGCTCTGCCAACGGGCGGATACCATTTCCGACGCCAAGGTGGAAAGGATCTGCACCTGGTAGATGCCCGTATGGATCAGAGTCTCCCGGATGAAATGGGACCAGCACACGTCGCCCATGTAGGCCAGTGTCAGCGCGTCCATGGAGAAGGCGTCCTGCTCGGAAATTTCTACGGCCGCCTTCCCCATTTTCTGGGACATCTGCTTCTTTAGAAATAAAACTCTCTTAAACTCCACGTTTCTTCCACCTTGCCCCTGTAGGCGTATCTTCGATGACGATGCCGATAGCGCCCAGCTTATCACGGATTTCATCAGCCAGCTGGTACTGCTTTGCCTTTCTAGCAGACTGGCGGACTGCCAGCACCACGTCCATCAGATCGTTGTAATCCTTGTCATCATAGGCTTCGGTCTTCTTCCATTCCTTTTCCAGAATCCCCAGGATGTCCAAGATGGTCTTGAAGGTCTTGCCGGCCTTGTCCATGGCTTCCTTGTCGAAGCCGGTGCCTGCATGCACTTCGTTGTAGTACACATTGATGGCTTTGGCAATTTCAAACATAGCGCCGGTCGCCAGGCCCGTATTGAAATCATCGTCCATAGCTTCGTGGAAAACAGCCATCGCATGGTCAGCCGCTTCTGTGAGCGCCTTGGAGGCGTCGGTCACTTCGCTGCCTTCCAGAGCGGAGAGCTCCTTCACGCGGGCGATGACGTCCTTCAATTTTTCCATATTCTTTTCTGCTTCTTCCAGACGGTCATCGGAGAAGTCCAGCGGGCTTCTGTAATGGGTGGACAAGAGGAAATAGCGGAGCGCATCGCCGGAGTATTTCTCAAGCACATCCTTCACCAGGAAGAAGTTGTTCAGAGACTTACTCATCTTTTCAGAATTGATGGTGATGAAGCCATTGTGGAGCCAGTAGTTTACGAAATGGCAATCGGTGCAGCCTTCGGACTGGGCGATTTCATTTTCATGATGCGGGAAAATCAGATCACTGCCGCCGCCGTGGAAGTCCAGTGTATTTCCCAGGTAATGGGTGGACATGGCAGAGCACTCGATGTGCCAGCCCGGACGGCCCTGGCCCCAGGGGCTTTCCCAATATGGTTCGCCGGGCTTTGCCGCCTTCCACAGCGCGAAATCGCCGGGGTTCTTCTTTTCGTCATTCACTTCGATGCGGGCGCCGGCCAGCATGTCTTCGATCTTTCTGCCGGAGAGGCGGCCGTATTCCTTGAAGGTGGAAATGTCATAATACACATCGCCGCCGAGCACATACGCATGGCCCTTCTCAATCAATGTCTTTACCATCTTCAGGATGTCCTTCATGTGGTCAGACACGCGAGGATACACATCGGCGCGGCGTACATGGAGCGCATCCATCACCTGGAAATAGGCATCGATGTAGCGATCGGAAATGGTTTTCCAATCGCTGCCTTCGGCGTTGGCTTTGTTGATGATCTTGTCATCCACGTCGGTGAAGTTCTGCACGAAGGTCACCTTGTAGCCGATGTACTCCAGATAGCGGCGGATGATGTCCCAGGTCACTGCCGGACGGGCATTGCCGATATGGGGATGGTTATATGGCGTCACGCCGCATACATAGATCTTCGCTTCCCCTTCGGTGATGGGATGAAATACTTCTTTTTCCTTGGTCAGTGTGTTATACACTTTAATCTCTTCCATATGAAAGCCTCCTATTATATATTCATTTAAAAATGGTATTGGTTTAGTAATCGGTAGTCGGTAGTCGGGGAAAGGGATAAGGGATATGGCGCGTTTGCGAAAAGTTAGGAGTGAGGAGTTAGAAGTGAGGAGTGGCTGTGCGGCGCACAAATCGGAAAGCGCCGCCAGTTTGAAAAGTCGACTCATATTTCCATATTTCCAAACTCACGCCGCTTTTCAATTTGATGCGGCGTACCCTCCCTTGAACCTTGAACCCCGAACCTTGAACCTTTTACATCCAACATTTTATCTGAGCTCGATAAAAACGATTCATTGCACACATTCTCAGGCAATCAAAAAGCCACCGCCTCACAGAGACGGTGGCCCGCTATTCCACTCTGTCGGCCTAAGCCGCGCACAATGTTTTTATCGCAAACATACACGGAAGAGGATACTTTCTTCCCCTCTTCAGCTCAAAGATGCATTTCCCCGAAACGATTCGGATGGTTTCACCGACCCCATCCTCTCTGCAGGATCTATTCCCGGTACTTCTTCTTATCCTCGCCTGATATGATTTTTACAAATGAAGCATCCACAGCTGACCTGGCTTTTGACCCCACACTCGCCTGCTGGAGTTTTAGCTACCCGGCCCTCGGCCTCTCACGACTCACCCTCTCGGTTTTCCCGGCAGGACTTACTTCTAAACCGCACCATGCTCAGCAGAATCTTTGTCTGCGTTACGTGGATCGTTTTGGCTGCGACTGCCATCGACTTTCAGCCACAGACCTGTGATGCTTATAGAGTATTATAGATGTAGTCGGGGAGACTGTCAAGGGGAAAGCGAAAGGGATAAGAGATATGGCCGCGCGTACCTGCCTCGACATAGCTAGGAGCTATGAGCTTGGAGCTTGGAGCTCTGATCGTGTCACTTCGCGTGAAACTACGCTTGAGACTCGTGAAGCATTCGCGCACGTCTTACTTCTCGAGTCTACCGCCAAGTATGCCTACTGACGCCAAAGAAGCTCCAAGCCCCCAGCTAAAAGCTCCTAGCTATGTCGAAGCAGGAAATCAGCTTAGTTATTCTCCACACCCAGCTCGTGCTCTACCACGGAAGCGATGTCGTCAATGACTCGTTCGAGCTGGCTCAGTTCCTTGGCTTCGCCCATGACGCGGATCAAAGGCTCGGTGCCGGAGGCGCGGACAAGGATGCGGCCGTCGCCGCCGAGCTCGTCTTCTGCCGCGCGGATGGAGGCCTGGATCAATTCATTGTCTTCCCAGCCATTTTTGCTGTAGACTTCCACATTTTTCAAAATCTGCGGATAGGTGACCATGAGGTGATTCAATTCGGACATGGTCTTGCCGGATTCGCGGAGCACCTTCAAGGTCTGCACCGCGGTGATGAGGCCGTCGCCGGTGGTGTTGTATTCCGGGAAAATGATGTGGCCCGACTGTTCGCCGCCGATGGAGTAGTCATGCTTCAGCATTTCTTCCAATACATAGCGGTCGCCCACCTGGGTGGAAACGGTCTGGCAGCCGTGTTCCTTCAGCGCTTTGCCAAAGCCCAGGTTGCTCATGACGGTGCCTACCACCATATTCTCATGGAGGCGCCCCTCTTCCTTCATCTGCAGCGCATTGAGGAGCATCAGGTGATCGCCATCCATGATCTCTCCCTTTTCATCGACGAAGAGGCAACGGTCTGCATCGCCGTCGTTCGCAATGCCACAGAGAGCGCCTTCCTCTACCACTCTCTTCTGCAAGGTTTCCATATGGGTGGAGCCGCAGCCATTATTGATGTTCACGCCATTGGGCGTTCTGAAGATCGGGATCACCTCAGCGCCCAGGTCCTCCAGGATGCCCGGCAGGAAATCGCTGGCTGCGCCATTGGCAGAGTCGGTGACGATCTTCATGCCCTTGAAATCTCCCTGTACCGTCGATTTCACATGGGCTCTGTACTTGTCCGCCAGCTCGCCTCGATGGGTGATGACACCGATAGCATCGCCGGTGGGACGAGCGATTTCCTCATCGTGACGGAGAATGTTTTCGATTTCCTCTTCCGTCTTGTCCGGCAGCTTGTAACCATTTTTATCAAAGAATTTGATTCCATTATCCGGAAATGGGTTGTGGGATGCAGAAATCACCACGCCGGCGTCGTAGCCTTCGGTGCGGGTGAGGTACGCAATGCCCGGGGTCGGGATGACGCCCACCAAGTCCACATCTACACCGGACGCGCACAGGCCGGCAGAGAGCGCTGCGGTCAGCATGGAGCCGGAGACGCGGGTGTCCATACCGATCAAGAAGCGGTGGCTGCCACCTTTTTTACAGAAATACGCACCGGCTGCGCGGCCGAGCTGGTAAGCCAATTCCGGCATCAAAGTGGAATTCACCAGTCCACGCACCCCATCGGTACCAAATAATGTAACCATTTGATTTCCTCCCAAATTTTTATGAAATAACCTTCCCATCATACAGCGCCAAGGACGCTTCGTCAATTTAGATTTTAAAGAATTAGCACGCAGGGATAAGGGATATGACGCGTTCTATGAAAGCGAAGCAGTTGAGGTTAGCCCCGCGTGCCTGCTTCGTCATAGCTAGGAGCTCTGAGCTTGGAGCTTGGAGCCCGGCTGGAGTCAGCAGGCATGCTATGCAGAGACGCAATGACTCTATCGTATAGCAGCCTACTGATTTCAGAAAAGCTCCTGACTTCACTGTATAGTATGCTTACTGGACACTGCCAAAGCTCCTAGCTAAAAGCTCCAAGCTATGGCGTGGCAGGTAAGCAAGCCTTATCCCTTATCCGACTACTCTTTTCATTCCTTTTCTATTTCCACGGTCACCATGGTCTTCGTGGTGGTGATGCTGCCGCCTTCGGGGACGGGAATGTCTACCATTTTTCTCACGGTGTCGCTCTCGCCGGTCACGTCGATGGCCGGGAGCTCGAGGACCTGGTTCTTATCGAAGTAGCTAAGCGGCGCAGTCAGGGTGGCTACCGGCGGATTGATGGTGATCTTGCCCACCTTGTATCCCTTGGCCGGTTCGCCTTTGGTCTCCACCTTCATCGGAAGATTGCCCAGCTTGGTCAATTCCTTCATATGGACATTGACCTTCACCTGGCTCGGCATCACATCGAGGCCGGTCACTGTATTTCCATTGGCGTCCAAAATGTTGACGCTATCAAATTCTACGAAGTTCTTATCCTTCCCGGCCACATTGACGGAGATGACGGCGCGGTTCGCTTCGGCGATGCGAGCGGAGCTGCCGGCGATGGTGATGGTATCCGGCGTGGCTTTCTTGCTTTCCACGGAGAAATTAGCATCCGGCGAGCCGAAGACCTCCACCACCGCAGGCAGGGTCTTCACCGCGTAGGTGTCCACCACCAGGTCGAAGAATTCCGGCGTCACGGCGATGACACTCTCATCTCCGGGCACGGAAATGTGGATCCGCGTATTCGGGAATTCGCCGTCGGTGACGCTGGAAAGATCCACATAGGCTTTGATATTATCGGAACGCATGTAGACCATGTCGCTGCGAGGCATACGGATCTTTGCCTTCACTTTGGCTGGTACATTGACCGCTACCAAGGACCGATCGAGATTTCGGATTTCTACCGGCACAGTGTAGGTATTTTCCACCATGGGGTTCTGCTCATTCATCACATAGACCCAAAGGCCGCAGG
>CAVKMC010000113.1:0-6564 GCA_963657285.1 Agathobacter sp. | reverse complement strand
TGCGCCTTCGGCGCATTCCATCCCGCCCTATTGGGCGGCCCCTTCTCCAAGGGGCAACTCATGTAAGGCCAGCGTCAATCTTGCTGCTACCGCTTAGCATGCCAGCTGTCTCCCATAGAGCTCCAAGCTCCCAGCTCAAAGCTCCAAGCTATGAGAAAGCAGGTAAACGCATCCTGATCACTAATCGGTGAACACTAATTACTATTCACTCACCCGTTTCCCGATGCGTCTCTCTTTATACGCTGCGAGCTTGGCATCGCGGATGGCGAGGTGGCCGAAGTATTTCTTTGTTTCTGCCACGATGACGCCGGAGAGGCCCAGGAGGGCGATGAGGTTTGGAATGGCCATAAGGCCGTTGACGATGTCAGCGAGGGCCCAGATGGCTTCGAGTTTCAGGAAGACAGCGGAAGCGAGGACGCCGATGTAGCAGATGCGGTACACCGGGATGGTCTTGGTGCCGAAGAGGTATTCCCAGCAGCGTTCGCCGTAGTAGTTCCAGCCGATGATGGTGGTGAAGGCGAAGAGGGTGAGGGACACGGTGAGGATGAATGGCGCGATGCTGCCGTAGGTGGTGGAGAAAGCGGCCTGGGTCAGTTCCGCGCCGTTGAGTTCGCCCATCCACTGGCCGGACACGATGATGGTGAGGCCGGTCATGGTGCAGATGATGATGGTGTCGATGAAGGTACCGGTCATGGAGATGAGGCCCTGTTCCGCCGGCCATTTGGTTTTGGCTGCAGCGGCTACGATCGGTGCGGAGCCCAAGCCGGATTCATTGGAGTAGAGGCCGCGGGCGATACCGCTTCGAAGAACGAGCATGATGCCGGCGCCGGCGAAGCCGCCGGCAGCAGCGGTGCCATTGAAGGCGCCGTCAATGACGAGCGATACCGCATGAGGCAGCTCGGACGCATTGATCCCGAGGAAAATCACAGTGACAATGAAATAAATGACAGCCATAGCCGGCACGATCTTAGACGCAGTCTTGGAAATGGATTTCAAGCCGCCGAAGGTGATGATGGCTACCAAAGTGGTGATGATGGCGCAGGTGATGTAGGAGGAAACGCCGAAGCCTGCTTCCACCGATGCGGTGATGGCGTTCATCTGGGTGGTGGTACCACTGCCCAGCATTGCCGTCATGATGCCGAAGAGAGCGAAGGCGATAGCCAGGGGCTTCCATTTCTTACCGAGACCCATTTCGATGTAGTACATGGGGCCACCGGAAATATTTCCCTGATCATCCACACCGCGATACTTCACGGCCAGGCAGCCTTCGGCATACTTCGTAGCCATGCCGAAGAAAGCGGCGAGCCACATCCAGAAGAGCGCGCCCGGGCCACCGAGCTTGATGGCGGTGGCGACGCCGACGATGTTGCCGGTGCCGACGGTAGCGGCAAGCGCCGTGCAGAGGGCTTTGAAGCTATCGATGTCGCCGTCCCCTTTATTTCTAGCAAAGAAAATAAGCTTCAGCGCGCGAGGCAGCTTCAGGACCTGCAAAAGCGACAGGCGGAATGTCAAAAGCACCCCGGTGCCGACCAATAGCACCAATAGCCAAGGCCCCCAGACCAGGCCGTCGATTTCATTTAAAATTTCTGTCATTGTGGTTCTCCCCTCTTTTTAATAAGAAAATGAAATAATGAGAGTCCGCGTACCTGCTTCGCTATAGCTTGGAGCTTTTAGCTTGGAGCTTGGAGCTCGGATAGTGTCAACAAGCATACTTAGCGGTAAAGTCAGGAGATGTGATGCGTCCCCCAGACTTTACCGAATAGCATGCCTACCGACTCTAACCGAGCTCCAAGCTCCCAGCTCATAGCTCCTAGCTATGAAGAAGAAGGTAAACGCGCCGCCCCGTCTCTATCAGAAAACTAAAAAGGACAGGGCTCGCAGCGAAATGCTACGTGCTCTGTCCTTTTTGCCTGAGAGTTTACGGCTCGCGCCTTTGCCCCTTCGGCTCTCACTCAAGAGATCTCCAGAGTTTTGTCCCCATGAGGTGTGGTGTCTTCATGGTTCATCCAATTTGTTATGTGGTTTTATGGTATCGGTTTAGGGATAAGGGATACGGATGCATTTGACTGCTTCGACATAGCTAGGAGCTTTTAGCTTGGAGCTTGGAGCTTTGTTGGCGTCAGTAGGCATGCTTGCCGGTAGCTTCACAGAGCAATCCGCACGACCGCAGGACTCTATGTCTATACCGCATGGCATGCCTATTGGCTCTAGCCGAGCTCCAAGCTCCTAGCTCCAGGCTCCAAGCTATGACGAGACAGGTAAACGCGCCACCTCCCTTAATCCCTTAAGCGATAGCGCTACTCCGCTGCCTCCCTTTCCGTCGCGTTGATGGCCACGGCCACGGCGGCGTCGCCGGTGATGTTGAGGCAGGTGCGGAACATGTCGAGGACGCGGTCGATGCCGGCTACGAGAGCCAGGCCTTCGAAGGGAAGTCCTACGGACTGGAGCACCATGGCCAACATGATGAGGCCCGCGCCGGGGACGCCGGCGGTGCCGATGGAGGCCAGCGTGCCTGTCAGGACGATGAGCATCATCTGGTCAAAGGTCAGCGGCACACCGAAGACATTGGCGATGAAGGTAGAGCACACGCCCATGTAGAGCGCCGTGCCGTCCATATTAATCGTGGCGCCCAATGGCAGGACGAAGGACGCGATGTCGCGGCGAACGCCCAGCTTCTCCTGGATGTTCTTCATATTGACCGGAAGCGTGCCGGCAGAGGAACAGGTGGTGAAAGCGATCTGCATAGCTTCGGCCATACCGCGGAAGAAATTCAGCGGGCTCATGTGCGCGGACACCGCCGCCATAGCGGAGTACACGCCGACGGCGTGAATCACGCAGCCGATGGCCATACAAATGATGACGGACAGAAGCGGCAAGAGCACCTTCGGGCCATTCATGACGACAACCGGAAGGAGGAGGCAGAAGACGCCGATGGGCGCGGTCCTCATGATCATGGCGATGACCTTGTAGCACACCTCCGCCATAGCGTCAAAGAAGGAAATCAAAGTTTCCGCCCGCTTCCCGCCGACGGAAATAATGCCGGCGCCCATGAAGAGAGCAAAGATAATAATCGGCAGGATGTCCGCCTTCGCCATGGAAGCGATGGGGTTCGTGGGGATCATGGCCACGAAGACCTGCATGATGGTGGGCGCTTCCTTCACCTTCGGCGCTTCCGCAGTGGGAAGAGCCATGCCGACACCCGGCTCGATGGCCAGAGCCACCGCAAAGCCGATGACGATGGCGATGGCAGTGGTGATGAGGTAAATCCCCAGGGTCTTCGCCCCGATGCGGCCCAGCTTCTTCATGTCGCCCATGGAGGTCATGCCCACGATGAGGGAGCAGAAAACCACCGGGACGATCATCATTTTGATGAGGTTGATAAACATGGTGCCGATCGGCGCGATCCAAAGCTTCACCGGCGCCGCAGCGCCCTCTCCCAGCGCCAACCCGATGGCCACCGATAAGACTAACGAAAGAAAAATTTGAACAGAAAGATTCATGCTACTATGCTCCAGGGGGAATACAGGGAAAATTACAAATTCGAAATACGGTGCATCCTGCGGAAGTGAGGAGTTAGGAGGGAGGAGTGAGGAGTGGTGGTGCGGCGCACAAATTAGGAAGCGCCGCGAGTTTTAAAATCACCACGCTTACCTGCTTCGTCATAGCTTGGAGCTTGGAGCTTGGAGCTTCTTTGGCGTCAGTAAGCATGCTTAGCGGTAGCTTCACAGCGCAAGGGCGCAGCCGCAGGACTCTATGTCTCTACCGTATGGCTTGACTACTGACACCAGCCGAGCTCCAAGCTCATAGCTCATAGCTCCTAGCTATGACGAAGCAGGTGCGCGCGTTCTATTTCCAAACTCGCGCCGCTTTTTGAATTGTGCGGCGCACCTTCACTCCTCACTCCTCACTCCTCACTTCTACCAAGCACGGCAGAATCCCCCATGAAGATTTCATGAGGGATCCGCAGAAAGGGATTTTAAAGTCTCTTATTTATATACCTTATATATAGGTATCAGATTTTCTGAGCGTCGTCTGCTTCAGCGAGAGCTTCTGCTTTAGCTGCTGCCTTTTCCTTTTCAATGACAGCCTGGAAAGCGAAGACTTCTTCTTTGATGACCGGAGCCAGGATCAGGATGGAGATGAGGTTCGGGATAGCCATCAGAGCGTTGGCAATATCGGAGAGGTTCCATACCAGGTCGAGGGTCTGGGTAGCGCCTACATAAACCACCAGGCAGAAGACTACGCGATAGATGATGTTGAACTTATGGGTACCGAAGAGATATTCCCAAGCCTTTTCACCATTGTATTCCCAGCCGAGGATGGTGGAGTAAGCGAAGAGGACGATGCCGATGGAAACGATGTAGGAACCGATTTCACCAATGTTTGCAGCGAAGGCTGCCATGGTCAGACCTACGCCGGTGAGCGGCTTGCCATCAGCGCCTACAGAGCCGAGGACGCCGGATGCAGCGATGGTGATACCGGTGATGGAGCAAACGATGATGGTATCGATGAAGGTACCGGTCATGGAGATGTAGCCCTGTCTTGCAGGATGGTCAGTGGTGGAAGCTGCTGCAGAGATTGCTGCAGAGCCGAGGCCGGCTTCGTTGGAGAAGCAACCACGAGCTACGCCGTAACGCATAGCGTTCATTACAGAAACGGTGATAGTACCAACAACGCCGCCTTCTACAGCGGAAGGATCAAATGCCATCATGAAAATCAGGTAGAGGCCGTGAGGAACGTTTTCAATGCCGGTAATGATGCAAGCCACACCGCCTAAGATGTAGAAGACTGCCATGCCCGGAACAACTACAGAGGAAACCTTGGAAATAGAAGTGATGCCGCCAACTACAACTGCCAGAGTCATGAGTGTGAGAGCGATGCCGATGATTTCAGAAGAAACACCGAAGGTAGTGGTCATTGCTGTAGCGATGGAATTCGCCTGAGTCATGTTGCCGATACCGAAGGAAGCGATGACTGCGAAGAGAGCGAAGGAAGTACCCATGAAGAGACCGAGCTTCTTATTTTTGAAGCCATTCTTCATAGCGAACATCGGGCCGCCCTTCATTTCGCCCTTAGCGTTCACTTCACGGAACTTGAAGCCCAGCATACATTCGGAGAACTTCGTGGTCAGACCGAAGCAAGCGGAAATCCACATCCATACCAATGCGCCGGGGCCGCCTGCGAACATAGCCGTCGCAACGCCTACGATATTACCGGTACCGATGGTAGCAGAGAGTGCTGTCATCAGAGCGGAGAATGGAGAAACGTCGCCGCTGCCCACTTTCGTGGTACGAGACTTTTTCGCGAATACGCTCTTCAAAGCGTACGGTAAATTTCTCCAAGTCAGGAAGTGAAGCTTCAAGGTCATGTAGATCCCGGTCCCTACCAAGAGACAAAGCATCACGGGACCCCAGACAAAACTGTCTATGTCCCCTACAATTTGGTTGATTTGCACCATATCCATTTTTAAAATCCCCCTTGTTTCCCGCAAAAAATAATTTTTAAAAAATCGCCGCACTCAGTCCTGCTCGGAACTGAAGCTGGCGATTTCATTTTTGCGTGAAACGTAGGAGTTACCTGCGTGCCAGCCCTGTCCTTTTGCCTGAGAGATTCAGAATTTCTACGGGTGAAATTCTTTCACACCTTCGGCGCCCACATCTTTGCAGTGAGCCTCTCCAGAGTCGTGTCCATACACAGTTCCTTGCTCGTACTGAGCGCCTGATAGTGTTACTCCTTCGGCAGAGGGGCGAGACCTTTTTGGGAAATCTCTGTCCTCATTTTTCAGTGTACTTCATCCACTTTGGTATGCGGCTTATGAAATTGTACATCTTGACGATTTCGCAAATCTGAATTCCGCTTTCGTCAAGTGATAATTAGATTATACACGAACGAAAAAGAAATGCAATACTTATTTTAAGTGTACACTTTTTATTGTGAACCTTTGCAAGAAATAAAAAAGTACGCCGCTCGCGCTGACGAAGATTTTTGAAACCTTTGCGAACGCGAAATCATAGCGTACTTTTGTGTGCATACTTTAAATTGGTAAAAAAACAATGGAATTTAGGGATAAGGGATAGGGGATAGGGGATAAGGACGCGCTTACCTGCTTCGTCATAGCTAGGAGCTCGGAGCTTGGAGCTTGGAGCTCGGCTAGTGTCAGTAGGCATGCCACACAGTAGCGGCAAGAGTACTTCGCTCGCTTTCTCCTAGCGCAGTTAAATAACAAGTGACTCCATCAGAGCTCCAAGCTCCTAGCTCCAGGCTCCTAGCTATGAAGGAGCAGGTAAACGCGCTTACCGCACTCCAGGAAACGAATTCACAAACTGCACCTTGATATCCGGAAAGCTCTTCACGTACTCGATGGTGAAGTCCTCGCCGTGGTCCACGAACTGCCACTCGCCGATGCGGTCGGGGAAAGAGTTCACCACCTTCACCTTGATATCCGGGAACGAGTGCACCACCTGCACCTTGATGTCACCGAAGTGATCCACCACCTTCACGCGGCCGGCCAGGCGGATGTTTTTGAAATAGCCGTCCTGATTGATCGGCCCCGCCGCCTCCGAT
>CAVKMC010000112.1:0-6626 GCA_963657285.1 Agathobacter sp. | reverse complement strand
CCATGGTGGTCATCAAAGAGCAGGGCCACCTGGTGCTGCCGCTCGTCAGCCTCATCGGCCTCATGTTTGCCGGCTTCACGCCGCTCTATGCCGCCGTGATTTCTATCTTCGTTACCGTGGCAGCTAGCTGGATCCGCAAGGAAACCCGCATGGGCCCCTCGAAAATTCTGGAAGCTACCGTAGAGGGCGCGAAGAGCGCGATTTCCGTCGGCGTATGCTGCGTCATCATCGGCATCATCATCGGCACCGTCACCCTGACCTCCATGGGCCTCAATATGGGCTACCTGATCCTTTCTGTGGTACAGGGAAATAATATTTACCTCGCCGGCTTCCTGGTCATGATCATGTCCGCCATCCTGGGCATGGGCGTCCCTGGCGTAGCGGCTTACGTCATCGTGCAGGCTGTAGCCGTGCCGGTGCTCATCAAAGCCGGAGCGATTCCTTTGATTGCTCACCTCTTCTGCCTGATTTATGCGTGCCTCTCCAATATCACGCCGCCGGTGGCCATGTCCGCCTACGTGGCGTCGGGCATCGCAGACTCGGACCAGACGAAGACCGGCCTCTGGGCAGTCCGCCTGGGGCTCATCGGATTTATCATTCCCTTCTTCTTCTTGGATAATCCGGTGCTCTTAATCGGTGTGGATCCCAATGCCACCATCTGGGAATCCGGCTGGGCCATCTTCACTGCCACCGTGGGCACCTATGCTTTGGTAGCGGGCCTCGAGGGCTGGATCATCCGCAAGGCGAATGTAATTGAGCGCGTGATTTTGATCGCCGCTTCGCCACTCCTCCTCTTCCCGGGAATTTTGACCGACATCATCGGTGTAGGCGGCATCGCAGCCGTTTCCCTCTTCCAGTGGATGAGAAGCAGAAAGAAATAATAAAAAGCGAAAGCACGAAAGACCTTTGGAGTCTTTCGTGCTTTTTTCTTTTGGGGAAATAGTAATCAGTGGTCAGTGATCAGTAGTTAGTACGTGCTTGACTGCTGGCTAAAGGGGTTCGTTTTCCGCTTCTGCTTTTGGTAATCGGTGGTCGGTGGTCGGTAGTCGGTACGTGCTTAGCTGCTGATTAAAGGGGGGCCGTTTTCCGCTTTCGCCTTTGGTAATCGGTGGTTGGTGGTCGGTAGTCAGTACGTGCTTGGCTGCTGGCTAATGGGTTTCCGTTTTTCGCCTTCGCCTTTGGTAATCGGTAGCCGGGGCGCGTTTGGCGGTTTTCTCTATCTGCGGCCCGTCTCTTGTCGCTGCCATTGATTCCATGCTATCATACATATAGCGGAGGGATACGTATGGAAGAAAAAATGTGCGGCATTTTGCTGAAGCGATTGAACGATATATTGACGCGGCAGGTGAATAATGAGCTTCGCAGCGAAGGGCTCACGATGACTCAGATCCGCGTGCTCACGCTCCTGGACCAGCGCCCTGATGGGACGGCGTCCATGAAGGAAATAGAAAAAGAAATGGCTGTCTCCCAGCCTACCTCTGTGGGCGTGTACAAAAGGCTTTTGGAAAAAGGCATGGTCACTTATCTCCCGGATCCGGATAATAAAAGAGCCAAATGGCTCCGCTTGACTGACGAAGGGAAATCCCATTGTCAGACGGCCTACGGAAATATGAATCAAACGGAAGCGCGCCTCCTCTCTCTCATGGACGAGAAAGAGAAAACAGATTTCTACCGGCTTTTGGAGAAAGCTTTGCAGGCTATAGATCGATAGTCAGTAGTCAGTGGTCGGTAATCAGTGGTCAGTACGGGTTTAACCTTTGGCGAATAGTTTTTCATTTCCTGCTTTCGCTGAAGAATCCGCTCAGCGAAAGCGGGAAATAGAAAATCTTTTCTCTGCAGTCAATCACGTACTGACTACCGACTACCGACCACTGACTACTAAATCGATAACGGTATCATCGAAAATGAGCTAGCAGCCAGACGCGCCCCGACTACCGACCACCGACTACCGACTACTAAATACAAAAAGCCCCTTCACAAATAGGCCACTCATAGTATAATAGGAAGGAATCTATTTGCCGAAGAAAATCAAATGCATCGGCGCTCCTGGTAGGGTGGAGACCATGGGGTTTCCCGGGAGGATAGAAGAAAAGGAGAAGAAATCATGAAAAAATGGAAGAAAGCACTCGCGCTGTCTCTGGCAGCACTCACACTGACCGGCGCACTGGCCGGCTGCGGCGATGAAAAGAAAGCTGAAAGCGGCGCAGCGAAGTCCGCTGCAGGCCAGACCATTAAAATCAATTTCCCGACTGCCGGCGCATCCGGCGCGCTCTATGCCGTAGGCGCAGCCATCACCAATATGTGGTCCAGCAACGTACCGGGCGTACAGGCATCCAGCCAGGCATCTGCCGGCGGCATCGCGAACCTGAACATGGTAGCCGAAGGCGAAGCCCAGGTATCTATCGCTATTTCCTCCAACGCGTACCAGTGCCTCAATGGTACCGACAGCTTCAAGGACCACGCGTACAAGGATCTGAAAGCCATCGGCGGCCTCTACATGAACCCGAACCAGGTAGTAGCTACCGCCGTTTCCGGTATCAATAGCCTGAAGGACGTGAAAGGCAAGCACTTCGCCGTCGCTTCTGCCGGCTCCTCTGTATACAACGAATGTGAAACCCACTTCACTGCTGCCGGCCTCGCATTCCCTGACGACATCAAAGCCGAATACATCACCTTCACCGACGCTGCTGATATGCTGCAGAACGGCTCCATCGACGGCGCATGGATTATGTCCGGCGCGCCGGCTTCCGCAGTGACCCAGGCCCTCACCGGCGGCGCACACCTGGTAGAAATCGATGACAACCTGATCAAAGATTTGAAGGCGAAATACCCCTGGTACACCAGCTACACCATCAAAGCCGGCACCTACCCGAACCAGGACAAGGACGTAAAGACCTCGGCCATTAAGATGGTAATGTTCTGCCGCGGCGACCTGCCGGAAGATGTGGTCTACAACCTCACCAAGACCCTGTGGGAACACATCGACGAGCTCGGCGCTTCCCAGAAGAATTTGAAAGGCCTCACTGCTGAAAACGCAGTGAAGGACATCGCAGACATTCCTCTCCATCCGGGCGCTGCGAAGTACTATAAAGAAATCGGTGTGCTGAAATAAGAAGCTGTTGGAAATAAAAGAGTCGCGGAGTTTTCCGCGGCTTTTTTGTATTCAAGCCCTCTTCTTTGAAGAGGGTGCCCGAAGGGCGGGTGATGCCTGTAGCGTGCCCTCCGTCCTTTGGAAGGAGGGGGCGCTAGGGAAACGATTTAGTCAGCGTTTCCCTAGCCGTGGAGGTTGGCAATAAAGATGGGAAATCACTCAGGCTTATGATGCTTGCCACTTGTCTCTTCCTACGAGCACTAAAAACGTTCCTGGGCTATTTCCCGGGGACGCTTTTTTACTTTCAAATCACGATTTGTATAATCACGATTTGAAAAATAAGCGATGGTAAAGCTACAATCTGTCAAGAATTGTTATATAATGGAAGAAAATTATTAAAATTTCATTTCTAAACAGGCAAAGGAGGTCCCATGAAATTCATTCATACAGCCGATTGGCACTTGGGCAAGCTTTTGAAGGAGCACGCCATGACGGAGGACCAAGCGTGGCTCTTGGAGCATCGATTTCTTCCTTTAGTAGATGAAGAGAAGCCGGACGTGATTCTTCTGGCTGGGGATGTGTATGACCGGTCCTTCCCGCCGGAGGAGGCGGTGGAGCTTTTTGATCGCATGACCGAGGAAATCGTAGGGAAGCGGCATATCCCCTTCATCGTCATCAGTGGCAACCATGACAGCGCCGAGCGATTGGCGGTAGCGAGCCGCCTCCTTCGCCGCCAGGGGCTTTACATCTTCGGACCACTGGACAAGGTGAAGCCCGTCATCTTAGAAGACCAATGGGGAAAGGTGGCTTTCCTGCCGCTCCCTTACACCGAGCCAGCCCGGGTGCGGGTGCTTCTCCATGCAAGAAATTTGGAAGGCGCCGAAGATATCCACTCCTTTGAGGACGCGGAGCGGAAGCTGGTCGAGGTGGTCATGAGCGAGCTCACCGAGGAGGAGAGGAGTCTGCGCAAGGTCGCCATCGCTCACGCCTTTGCGGCGAAGGGGGAAGGCTCTGCCTCCGAGCGGCCACTCTCCATCGGCGGCTATGACCAGATCAGCGACGCTGTCTTTTCCGATTTCTGCTATACCGCCCTGGGTCATCTCCATCGCCCGCAGCGGACGCAGAAGGACTCGGAAGCCATCCAGTATAGCGGGAGCCTCATGCGCTACTCCTTCGACGAGGTGAAGCAGAAGAAGGGCGTCATCGTGGGAGAAATCGACGCGGACGGCGCCGTGCATACCACCTTCCATGACATGATTCCCAAGCACCAAGTGCGCACGTTGGAAGGGAAATTCGAAGACCTCATGAGCGATGAGAGGGAGGGCTCCGAGGATTACCTCCAAATCACCTTGACCGACGAGCGGCCCATCATTGATGCCATGCCCAAGCTGCGAGTGAAATATCCGAACGCCCTTGGCGTGGTGCAGGATATGGGTTTCAAAGAGGATAGCGGTGAGCGAGTGGCCATCGATGCCATGAGCGACCAGGATATTTTCCGCGCCTTCGTGAAGGAATTCCGTCAGCGGGAGCTCTCCGAGGAAGAGGAAATCTATGTGAACAGCCTGTGGGACGAGGTATATAAGAAGGAGAATGTGAAATGAAACCATTGAAACTCACCATGCGCGCCTTCGGCCCCTACGCGGGAGAAGTGACCATTGATTTCGAAAAGCTCAATGGGCGGAATCTATTTCTCATCTGCGGACCCACCGGCGCCGGCAAGACCACCATCCTCGACGCCATGTGCTACGCCCTTTACGGCGAGACCAGCGGCGATCGCGACGGCAGCCGCATGCGCAGTGACTACGCCGGCAGCGAGACGAAGACGGAGGTCATCTTTGACTTCATGCTAGGCGAGAAGACCTACCGCGCCTACCGCGCCCCGGAGCAGACTGTCGACAAGAAGCGGGGGAGCGGCCAGACGAAGACCGCCATGCAGTCCTCCCTCTCGGAATTGGTGGATGGCAAGGAAATCCACACCATCACCAGAAATGTAGCCAAAGCAGCGGAAGAAAAAATCGGCCTCGACGCGAAGCAATTCTGTCAGGTCATCCTTCTCCCCCAGGGCGATTTCCGCAAGCTCCTCATCGCCACCGCCGACGATCGGGAAAAGATCATGAAGAAGCTTTTCCACATCGAGCAATTCTCCGACCTCCGCGAGCTTTTGAAGCTGCGGGTAGGAAGTCTGTACAAAGTGAAATGCCAGGAGGACTACGAGCTCGCCAGCCAGTATAAGGCCGTAGGCATCGAAGAGAGCGAATCCGCCCTCGCTGCCGCCATCGAAGAGACGAAGGCTCTGGCTATCCGGCGGGACCGAGAAGCGAAGGAGCTGGCGAAGGAGCTGGAGGAATGCCGCAAGCGCTATACCGACGCCCGGCGCCTTGCTGACCACTTCACCCGCCTCCACGCCGCCGAGAAGGAAGCGAAAAAGCTGGAGGATGAGAAGGCGGGCATAGAGAAAAAAGGCGAAGCCCTGGCGAAAATCCGTAACGCCAAGGAAATGGAAGGCTACGACAAGCGACTCACCGACATTGCCAAGGACGGGAAGCATGCCGGCCAGGCGAAGGAGAAGGCGGATAAGGAGCGCAAGCGCTGCCAGGAAGAAAATGAAAAGCTCCTCGCACAGGAGAAATCTTTAGAAGCCGAGCGCAGCGCCATGGACGAGGCGCGAAAGACATTGACCGAGCTTTCTATGTGGAAACCGAAGGCCGCCGCTTATAGCACTGCCAAGGCCGCCCTCGAAAAAGCAGGAGCCCTCAAGGCGAAGGCAGAGGCGGACCTTTCCATGCTCCGAGAAATCGAGGAAGGAAAGAAAGCAGAAGCCGTGAAAGCCCAGGCGAGCTATGACGACATCCACGCCCGCTACATCTTCGGCCAGGCGGCGATCCTCGCCAGCCAGCTCGAGGAAGGCACTCCCTGCCCCGTGTGCGGATCTATTCATCATCCCCAGCCGGCGATTTCCAAGGAAAAGCTTCCCACCGAAGCAGCCGTGAAGAAAGCCCAAAAGGCGGCAGGCGATAGCCAGAAAGCCTACGAAGAGGCCAGCGGCCAGCGCCAGGCCTATGAGAGCGCAGGCTTTGCCAAAGTCCAAAATGACTACGTCCAAAAGGAGGCTGCCCTCGCAGCTCTCTCCGACATCCCTGATAAATACAGAGACAAGAAATACATCGAAGCTGAAAGCCGCCGCCTTGAGAGCAGGGTAGCGAACTGGGAAGAGGCCATGAAAAATCTGTCCGAGAAGAAAATCCAGATTTCCACTGCCTTAGGCGCCGCGGAGAGCAGCTACGCCCACGCCTCGGCTGATCACGAAAGGCTTCTCTTGGAGTACCAGGTGCAGGCTAAAGACTTCGATGACAAAGCGAAGGAAAAAGGCTTCATCAGCATGAAGGACTGCCAGGCTTGGTACGGCCGGGCCGGAGAAGAGGATAAGCTCAAAAAAGAAATCGATGACTACGCCGCCAATGTGAAAGCCACTGCTCGCATCATGGACGAAGAGAGGGCCATCACCACCGGTGAGACAGAGCCGGACCTAGACGCC
>CAVKMC010000111.1:0-6649 GCA_963657285.1 Agathobacter sp. | reverse complement strand
AAAAAACACTCCCGAAGGAGTGCCTTTTTTATTTCACCTCGTTGATGCAAGCGACGGTGAGGTCGTATTTCTTTTGGAGCTCTGCCATGAGAGGCGCGGTGCCTTCCATGGTGCCGGAGCGGAGGATCTCTGTGATCTCGATGGCAAGCGGCGCGAGCTGGGTGAAGGCGAGGTTCTGCGCTACGCCCTTCAAGGTGTGGGCGGCGCGGAAGGCTTCCTGGGTATTTCCTTCGGCGAGGAATTTCACCAGGCTCGGGAAGCTGGGGTCGCCCGGGAATTTCAGAGCGAAGCGCTGGATGAAGGCATCGCTGGGGAAACGGCGGCGCACTTCTTCATAGTCAGCGCCCATTTTTTCGTAACATTCTTTGATGGTCATCTTATGGGATCTCCTTTTGGTTTGAAGGTTAAGGGATAAGGGACAATGGATATGGGATAAGGCGCGCTTTCCTGCTTCGACATAGCTAGGAGCTATGAGCTTGGAGCTAGGAGCTCTGATAGAGTCACTTGGCATTTAATTGGGCTAGGAGAAAGCGAGCGAACTACTCCTGCCGCTACGGTACAGCATGCCTACTGGCACTAGCCGAGCTCCAAGCTCCAGGCTCCTAGCTCAAAGCTATGTCGAAGTAGGTAAAAGCGCCCCTTGAACCTTGAACCTATTCTCACACATACTTATATATAATCTCAAACAGCTTCTCCGTCTCGATGGGCTTGGACAGGTGGTCGTTCATACCTGCGGCAAGCGAGAGGGCGATGTCATCGGAGAAGGCGTTGGCGGTGACGGCGATGATGGGGATGGTTTCCGCGTCCTCGTGGTCAGAGCTTCGGATTTCTATGGTGGCATCGAGGCCGTTCATGACAGGCATCATCACGTCCATGAGGATGAGGTCGAAGGTGCCCACCGGGGACTCATTGAAGATCTTGACCGCTTCGGCGCCGTTCCACGCCGGGGTGACGGTGATTTTTTCATTTTCCAGAAGGAAACGGGCGATTTCCATATTGAGCTCATTATCCTCGACCAGGAGCACATGGACATGGTCCAAGGGCTTCGACGACTGGCCGCGGGCCATGCGGACCTCAGTGATCGGGTCGGTGTGGAGCAGCGGGAGCGAGATGCGGAAGGTGGTGCCCACGCCCTTCTCACTTTCGAAGGTGAGGGTGCCGCCCATGAGCTCGGTCAGCTTCTTCACGATGGAGAGCCCCAGGCCCGTGCCGGCGAATTTCGTTCGCGCGCCATTTTCTTCTTGAGAGAAAGGCTCGAAGGCTTTCTTCTGGAATTCCTCGTCCATGCCGATGCCCGTGTCTTGGCACAGAAGCTCGTAGACCGAGGAGCCGTCGTCCTTGGGGATTTCCTTCAGGGAAATAGAAATGCTGCCGCCTTCCTTATTATACTTCACCGCGTTGCTCAGGATATTCTGGAAAATCTGGCGGATGTGGACGGCGCTTCCTAGCACGTAGGGGTGCTCCACATGGATGGATTTCGTGAAGCTGAGATCCATGTCGCCGATCTGCGGCTCCAGGAGGGCGCAGGTCTTCTCGAAAATCTGCCGAAGGTCCAGCGGCTTGCTTTCCAGTGTGATGGTGCCGGACTCGAGCTTATTCATATCCAGCACATCATTGATGAGGTCCAAGAGGAATTGGGAGGAGTCCTTGATTTTCTTTCGGTACTCCGCCTGCTTTTCCAGGTCGTTTTTGAAATAGTCGCCCATCTGCACCAGCCCGCGGATCGCATTGATAGGCGTGCGGATGTCGTGGCTCATGCGACGAAGGAAATCGGTCTTCGACAGGTTTGCCCGGTTCGCCTCCTCGGCGGTGAGCTTCAGCTGCTCTTGGTAAGCGATTTCCTTTTCCTTGATGGCGTTCACATTACGGATGAGCATCATCACCTCGGACACCCGTCCGGCGGCGTTCTTATCCTTCGGAAGGATGGTCATGAGGCACCACAGACCCTCCTGGTTTTGGAAGGTGTAGTTCAGCTCCGGATTCTCTGAGGCGCCGGTGAGGCGATCAGAGAGGGTGGAGAAGTCTACAAATTCCCGGAAGCTCTGCTGGTAGCTGCGCTCCACCCGGTGGCGGCAGTAGTACTCCAGCATGTCCTCGGCGCTTGGGTGGGGCGAGAGGAGATTTCTGAGGAAACGGGGCAGCCTGACGATCTGCCAGGTGTCATGGGTGAGGTCGACGATGAGATTGGTGATATAGAGCCGGCTGATGGTACGGATGATGCGTAGCTGCTCCTCGATGTGATTCATGCTGGCCTTGGTGCTGCGGTACTGCACATACATGCCTAGGAGGCCCAGGATGATATAGAGCGCCGCCATGAGGAAGGTCACATTGTAGGCGGTCTGGTAAATGGCTCGCCGCGGGAAGAAGGCATAGAGGTGGAAATCCTTATACCGGATGCGGCTGCCATACCAGGTCTCGCCCTTGTAGTCCATCTTCACGAATTCATTCTTCGCCGCTGACTCGAAGGCTTTGTTTGGCAGCGGGCTTTCGTCCACCGAGAGAAATTCCAGCGCTGCGTCATTGGAGCTGATGATGGTAGACGCCGTGGTGACTGCCACCAGGCCGTCCATTTGGAAGCTGTAATTTTTGAAAAGGCTGTCGGGCCCCACTTCGTTTCGAAGGTTCAGGGTATCCGTCACATCCTCGAAGACCATGATGAGCCCGCCTGTCGCCTCGTCACTGGTGACCGCGTACTCGATGGTTTTCCCATGGATGGAGAGCTGCTCCATATAGGATTTCCGCGGATGCTCGATGATGCCCTTCACTCTTGGAGACGTGAGGATGGACCAGAAGTCTTCATAGAGATGGTCAGCCGATTGCAGGACCGGCCGCAAGCTCTTATTTACGATGAGCACGCCGGTGAGATTTTCATCGGCGATGAATTTCTCGATCTGCTCCTGGCTCTGCATGCTGCTGTGGCTGGAAAGCATCCGCGCCTTTTCCTGCAGGATCACCAGAGAGTGGGTTCGCTTACCGGTGATGTAGTTGTCATACCACTGGCACCGCGCCCGGGCGAAGTCCAAGGTTTCCGCGGCGGTTTCCATGGCCTTCTGCTCACAATACTGGATGCTGATGCCGATGGCCAAAGGGAAGAGGATGAGGGCTAGCACGATGGTGTGCCAGGTGCTGAAGAAATTTTTCCTTTGCAGGAAGGAAGGTAGCTTCATGTGCCATCGCCTCCCTTCAGTGCCTCACGGGGGTCGAGGCCGTACTTCGTGACGATCCGCGCCAGCGTGCCGTCAGCGGCCATAGACCTTTGCGCCTCGCGGACAGCGCTGACTAATTTTTCATCGCTATTTCGCCTAAAGGCGACGCCTAAGCGAGAGGAAATCAAAGCCTCCGGAAGGACTCGATAGTCCTCCTCCGCCGCGCGGGAATATTTGAGCAGCGCGCCCTCGTGGCCCGCTACCGCGTCCACATAGCCCTTCCGCATGGCGATCACCGCCTCCTCGATGGTAGAGAAGGCCAGGACATTGCGCGCCTTGGGATGGGTGGGGTCATTGGAGGTGAAATATTCCTCCGCCTTGCCGCTATTTTGTACGGAAATCTTTTTTCCTGTCAGATCGGATAGGCTGTGAATGGGACTGCCGGCGGGCACCATCACCACCTGGCGGCTATTCATGTAAGGTCCGGCCCAGAGGTAAATGCTCTCGCGGCCATTCATAGAGAAGGCGCCGGAGAGACAATCGATCTGTCCACTATTTAAAGAGAGATCCTTGGTGTCCCAGTTGATGGTGCGGAAGACCGGCGTGTAACCGATCCGGCGGCACACCTCCGTCATCAGCTCTATGTCTACACCGGCGAATTCTCCCTTCTCGTCTAGGTAGACGTAGGGCTCGAATTCATCGCTGCCGATGATGAGCTGCGGAAGCTTCGGGTCGTCAAAGGAATTAACCACCCGAGTCAGCCTGTCCCAGCTGAAGAAATAAATCCCGGTCACAAGGATCAAAAGCCCGGTCAATAGGAGGAGGGCGATGGATTCCTTTTTCTTTCGTATGAATTGCATAGGGGGTCCTTTTGGGGGAATGGGGGGATAAGGAGCATTTACCTGCGTAGACATAGCTATGAGCTGGGAGCTAGGAGCTTGGAGCTCCGCTGGAGTCCAGTAGGCATGCTTAACGGAGTCGCAATGACTCAATCGCATAGCCTGCTTGCGAATCCCCAAAACACCTGGCTTCGCTGCTCAGCATGCCTACTGACGCCAATGAAGCTCCAAGCTCCCAGCTCATAGCTATGAGGGGGAAGGTAAGTATGCCATATTCCTGAAATCCCTAAAATCCTATTTCCTCTTTTCCATTTCCTTCGTCAGCCTTTCATTATGGGCTGCCAGTTCGTCTTGGAGGCGTTCTTCGATGTCCGAAAGGCAGCGAAGGAGGAGGGGATTGAAGACGCCGCACTCGCCATCGAGGATCATCCGGATCGCTTTTTCGTGGCTGAAGGCGTCTTTGTAGACTCGTTTGCTGGTCAGGGCGTCGTAGACGTCGGCCAGGGAGACCACTTGGGCGGAGATGGGGATGGCATCACCCTGGAGGCCATCGGGGTAGCCGCGGCCGTCCCAGCGTTCGTGGTGCCAGCGGCAGATTTCGTAAGCCACCTGTACCAGCGGTTCGTCCTGGAACTGGTCGAGGTTTTTGATCATTTCTGCGCCAATCACTGTGTGGGCCTTCATGGCGTCGAATTCTTCCTTCGTCAGGCGACCCGGTTTATTCAGGATTTTCGAGTCGATGGCGATCTTTCCGATATCATGGAGCGCTGCAGAGGTGGAGATGAGGTACTGCTCCTTCTCGCTAATGTCATAGGTGCGGTAGGAAATCAGCTGCTCGATGAGCATTTCCGATAGCTTGCTCACGTGGAGCACGTGGGCGCGGCTTTCGCCATTCACGAAGCCTACCACCTCGGAGAGGATGGCGATCATGATTTTATTATTTCTCTCCTTCTCATGACGCTGATTGATCATGGAGTGGAGCATGTACTGCTGTCTTGCATAGAGGCGGATGATATTCGCTGCACGCTGGCGCACCACGTTCATGGTGAAGGGGCGGCTCACATAGTCCGATGCGCCCAGTGTGTAGGCCTTCTCGATGGCGTCCACCGAGTCCTCTGAGGAAATCATAATGACCGGGATGTCCTGCAGCCAGCCATCCTTTTTCATGGATTCCAAGACGGCGAAGCCATCGATGCCGGGCATGATGATATCCAAAAGCACCAGGGTGATCTGGGTGCCGTATTGCGCCAAGAGATAGAGACCCTTTTCGCCGTCCTCGGCCTCGAGCACTCGGTACTCGTCCTGCAGCATTTCACGGAGCAGGTCTCGATTCATCTGCGAATCGTCGATGATGAGCACATAAGGTTTCTTTTTCAGAAGCTCCGGCGGGATATCCTGCACATCGATGTCGTCTTCCAGGGCTACGGAATTTTTGTAAGCCTTGGCGTAGTACATCAGCTGGTCCGCGTGGGCGATGACCTCTTCAATATTTCCATCATAGAGCATAGCGCCGCCGATGCTGACGGAAATATGCATGCCATTTTCTTTGGGGAATAAAGCGTCCCGCACCTTTTCCTGGATCAGGTGCAGCTTCTTGGAGAAAATCACCGGCGTCACGTCGGGCATGATGAGGAGAAATTCATCGCCGCCGTAGCGGATCATCTTGTCACTGCTGCGAATGAGACTCTTCGTGACATCCACTACCACCTTCAGCGCTGCGTCGCCGGCGGCATGGCCGTAGCGGTCATTGCAGATTTTGAGGTTATCCAAATCGATCAAAGCCACGCCTGCATTGCCGGTGAGATTCTTCATGCGGTCTTCGAAGAATCGACGATTGTAAGCGCCGGTCAGTGCATCGATGTAAAGCTCCCGGTTGTAGGAAAGCAGCTTCGTGTAATTCTCGGAGCGCTGCATTTCCTCCTCCGTCAGCTTCTTCAGCATTTCCATGATGTAGGTCTTGCCGGAAATGGTGACCGGCTTCGTGAAGACCTGGTAAATATCCGAGTCGATGATCTTGAAGTCCAGTCCCACGCCGCCTTCCGGAAATCCGCGGCCGTGAAGCTGCTTTTGGCAATTCCGGCAAAAGCCTTCCGTTTCCTTGGGATCACAGTGGCATACTCCTTCAGGCAGTGCCTCTCCATTGTCAAAGGTCTCTCCCTCTTCCGAAACCAATCGGACAATTGAGAAGACCTTCCGCAGACAGGCCATATCCTTTTCAAGCTCTTCCATAGTCATTGTGCTACTTTGGCTCATAAAAACCTTACGCCCCCTTTTTTATGAGTATGAGTATATATTCCTTTCATTATACGGGATGGCCGAGGAAAAGTATATATAATAAGTGAAGAACTTGAAAAATGGTGGGGGATGAGAATGGTAGTCGGTGGTCGGTAATCAGTGGTCAGTGATTAGTACGCATTTGACCGCTAGTCCCACTTATCACTTTTTAGCGTCTTTTCAGGAAGATAATGCGGTTAAGCTAAAAGTTTCATGCTAAGGTTCAGCATAGATTTGTTGCTCTAGCCTTATTGGAGTAGACCCTTGGAGAAGGGTCGCGCGATAGCGCCGGATAGAAATGCGCCATAGGCGCATAATCAGCACCAGCCGTAAGCATGCTGCCATTTGCGTAAAGTTTTACAGCTTACCCTCTCGCTGGTTGTGCCTCTT
>CAVKMC010000110.1:3820-6714 GCA_963657285.1 Agathobacter sp. | reverse complement strand
TTACAAATGCGGCCCACCCCCACAAAGAGGCCGATCAAAAAACCAATCGCCACACTGACCGCGGTGATCTCGATGGTGATCCCGGCCCCCAAAAGAAGTATGGGCAGTGCATGCCAAATGAGTTCAAAATCCATTTCCCTTCCCCCTAGAAAAAAACAAATGCATAGGGATGCGAATTTCTTCATATTTATTTTTATCCCTATCGTAGTTCTCTTTATTATAAATGTTCTTTCTTTTCTGCGCCACACAATAAAAAGCCCAAATCTCTGACCACGCAGAAATTTGGGCTTTCGAAATATATATTTATACAGACATGATACCATTCTGGTCAAAATCCAAGACCAAGTATCTCGCCGTCATTTTGGCGGAGTTGAAACCTTCTACCATGGCCATCCCTACTCTGTCCGCATCGGCAGCCGGTGCAAAAGCGATGATGGTCGGGCCGGAGCCGCTGATGGTAGCGCCGTAAGCGCCGGAGTACATGGCATTGGCAATGACCTGCTTCGCCCCGGGAATCAAATCCAAACGATAGGGCACATGGATGCAGTCATCGAGACCAAATTTCAAGTATTCCGGCTTCTGGTACATGAAAGCAGCCATCAAGAAAGAAACGGCGCCGATATTATGCACCGCATCGCTTCGGCTATATTCCTTCGGAAGCACCGCTCTCGCCTTTTCGGTATGGAGCTCGAAATCCGGGATGGTGACTACGGCTTTCCAGTGAGAGGGGATGTCGATGCTTTCAGCGGTAACTTTTCCGTCCTTCAAGAGAGCCATGCAGAAGCCGCCCAAGATGGCCGGCGCTGCGTTATCGGGATGTCCCTCCATGTCCGCGGTAATATTTAAAATTTCCGTGCGGTCGAAGGGCTCTCCCATGAGCATATTGGCCAGGAATACGCCGGATGCTAAAGCAGCAGAGCTGCTGCCCAGGCCTCGGGCAAAGGGGATGCGATTAATGAGATACATTTTCCCGCCGGGAATTTCCCGGCCTGCCATTTCTGCCGTTTCCGCCATGGCTTTGATGATCATATTATCCATGCCGGAGGTGATCTGGTCAGCCCCTTCTCCTTCAGCGCGGATTTCCGTATCCACCAGCTTGCGTCCTTTTTCCGGCACAAACTGCACCACATTGTAGAGCCCCAAGGACATGCCGAGGGTATCAAAGCCGCTACCGATATTGGCTGTCGTAGCCGGCACGCGAACGATGTATGTTTTATTCTCTGTCATCTTCCATAACCCTCACGATATTCGCTACCTGACGCATGCAAGGCAATACCTGCAGCGCTTTTTCTACCTGAATGATATTTTCCCGCGGCGTATCCTGGGTGATGATCATGAGCTCTGCAGCGTCTTCGATGCGGCTCTTCTGCACTACCTCCTTGATGCTGATTTCATGATCCGCATAAGCCGAAGCAATCTGGGACAACACGCCGGTCACATCGTCCACAATGAGGCGGAAATAGTAAGAATTCTTGAGCTTCAAGGAGGAGTAGAACGGAATGCGCTTGGTTTCCGTCAGCATCATGCCGGTGCCGGTGGAATTGTTTTTGATATGCTTCGCTGTGCTGATCACATCCGCCATGACAGCGCTGGCAGTCGGCAGAGAACCGGCGCCGCGGCCGTAGAACATGACATCATCTACAATATTTCCTGTCACATAAATCGCATTGTAGGAGCCTTTGACAGAAGCCAATGGATGGGTGCGGGGCACGAAAGCCGGATACACATTAAGCGCGATACCATTTTCCTGTCGAGTGCCGAC
Source organism: Agathobacter sp. (assembly GCA_963657285.1). Taxonomy (GTDB): domain Bacteria; phylum Bacillota; class Negativicutes; order Veillonellales; family Dialisteraceae; genus Dialister. Next base: position 4,952 of record CAVKMC010000110.1, on the reverse strand, counting down.
GGCGAGCAGCTTGATGGCATAGCCCATTTCGCTGGCATACTGCACATCCTTCTGAGAAATCTTTTCGATGCCTTCTACCAGCACGTCATCAAAGGTGACGTTCGCACGGAAGCCAATAGACGCCAGGATTGCCAATTTTCTAGCTGCATCATAGCCGCATACATCATTGGTCGGATCCGCTTCGGCGTAGCCTTTTTTCTGTGCTACGCGGAGCGCATCAGAGTAGCTCATCCCTTCTTCATCCATGCTGGAGAGGATGAAATTGGTGGTGCCATTGACAATGCCCACGATGCTTTCGATTTCATTGGCTGCCAAAGAATCATGAAGGGGACGCAGAATCGGGATACCACCGCCTACACTGGCTTCGCAGCTAAAGTTTACTTTATTCTGCATGGCAGTGTGCATGATTTCCGGTCCAAAGAGAGCCACAACATCTTTGTTCGCACTGACCACATTCATCTGATGATTCAGCGCTTCGAAAATATATTCCTTCGCCGGATGGATGCCGCCCATGACTTCTACTACGATGTCGATGGTATCGTCAGAAATCACCTCTTCAAAAGAGGATGTCAAGTGCACGCCCTGCAGGATGTCTAATTTCGCATACTTCTCCGGATGACGCACCAATACATGGGTAATCACCAACTGACATCCCAACTGCTCTGCCATCATCTTGCTGTTTCGTTTGATTGTCTCAGCCACGCCGCTGCCGACAGTACCAAAACCAAGGAGTGCAATATTAATTTTTCTCATTTACATTTCCTCCCATGCCTTAAGGGATGTACAACCAATGAAGCTGTAAATGCTGCCATTCACAGCTGCCCATTACCAACAAATTTATGAACAAATAGAAGACTCTTCTACCACCACGGATTCAACGCCTTTGATATTCTCCAGCGCTTCCTTCAATTCTCCCAAAGGTTCTGTATCCTCTTCGAGCTTGATGGTCATAGTGAGTACGGCCATCTTCTCTGCTGCCAGACCTCTACTGAAAGAAAGGATTTGATAATTTCCTCGAGCCACGCGGCGCATCAATTTGGTAAATAACGCCAAATCATCGGACAAAAACATAAAAAGTATAGCAATCCGATGTTCTCTTTTTTCCCAAGCCGGCACCACGTGGTCTTTGTAC
>CAVKMC010000110.1:0-3810 GCA_963657285.1 Agathobacter sp. | reverse complement strand
GCTCATATCTACTTTCTTGACCGCTTCATTGATAGAGCCACAGACTCCATCCTTGAGCATTTCCTTAACCTTAATGGTCTTCTTGATCGCTTCTGGTAAGACACGAAGGTCTACCAGATAGAATTGTTCTTTTTCTTTTCTCATTATTCCTATAAAAATTAGCTAGTGCCAAATTCTTCCTAATCTATATGAAAACACGCGAAGGAAAGGCTGATGAAATCATCTATCAGCGATTCTTCGTATGTCAATTGATAAAGTGAAATAAAATCACCGCAGCTGCCACAGACACATTGAGAGACTCCACTGTCCCAGCCAGCGGTATATATAAATTCTGATCTGCCAATACTAAAAGCTCGTCGCAAATTCCATTGCCTTCATTGCCGAATACAAAAATACCGGAAGACATAGCCGCTACTGTCTTATAGGGAACCGCATTCTTTAGTGCAGTCCCATAAAGCGGCAGTCCCGTCTCTTCTTTGAGCTTTTTGATGAAATCCATCGTCAAATTCTCATAGACCGGTATACGAAGAATACTCCCCATGGAGCTTCTGACAGCTTTTTCTGCGAAGGGATCGGTGCAGCCCTTGGTCAAGAGCACAGCCTTTGCACCGGCAGCCGCAGCGGTTCGTAAAATGGTTCCCATATTTCCCGGATCCTGCACAGAGTCAAGAAGGACATAGAAACCCTCTTTTTGAGAAAGCAGCTCTTCCGGGTCAGGTTGGTTCTTCGGCGCCATCACTAAAATGCCCTGGCCATGCTCGGTTCCGGATAGCTCTTTCATCAAAGGGTCAGTGACTTTCAGAATTCGCCACCCCAGAGTCTCTGCTTTATCTAAAAGCTGTCGGCATCTTTCATTGGAAAGCTGCGGCTCCGTCAAAAAGCAGGTACAACGCCCCCGCTTCTGATTTACCGCGTCTTCCACACTACGAAGGCCTTCCATCAAAAAGAGTCCATAGCGGTCTCTGAATTTCTTCTGCTTTAGCTGCAGCGCACACTTCACCCATTGATTATTTCGACTGGTAATTTCTTCTATCATGTCTTCCTCCAATCGAAATCATTTCTGTAGTATCTTCATGGCCAAGTCATACACATCATCCACAGGCAGTGTATCCATGCGGCATGTCTCAGTTCCCGGATTTTTGGCTAAAAGTGAATGGCCATTGGGATTTCCATAAGGGCCGCTTCGATTCGGCAAGGTAGGACCATAGAGCGCAATGATCGGCGTCTTCACCGCATTGGCAATATGAAGTGGACCGGTATCTCCGGAAATATGAAGGCTTGCCTGTTTTTCTAGGGCCATCAACTCCAAGAGCGAAGTCCTTCCGATCAAATCTACGGTATAGGCCGAAGGAGATATCTTTTTGATTTCCTTCCCCATATCCTTTTCGTTTGGCGTCCCGGAAATCACTGTATATATCTCTTTCTCTGCGAGTCTTCTAGCTAATTCTCCCCAATAGGAAACAGGCCACTTCTTTTTTTCGCCGCGAGTACCAGGCACCAGGACAACATATCTCCCCTTCACGCCCTCCTTGGCCAGCAAGGCGCGCACTGTTTCCATTTCCTTAGAAAAGTCCCTAAGCGGAAATTCGATGGAGGTCACATCGCATCCTACATGTCGCACTACATCCAGATACTGCTCGATGATTTGGCCATCCTTATGGGTACCTTCGATAGGACGATTCACCAAAAAGCTCCCCTCTCTCGCATCATTGTACCCAATGCGCGTAGAGCAACCGGAAAGAAAGGATACAAGCGCACTTTTGGCAATCATCTGTAAATCGATGACCAAGTCAAAATGCCGCTCGTGGAGCTCTCTGCGAAGCTGGCGAAGGTACGATAGCTCTTTGATCCGCTTGCGATCCACCAAATAGATTTCATCGATCCAAGGCTTTCCCGGAAGCACACCGGCAAAAGCCTCATGAGCCGCCCATGTGATTTTCGCTTTGGGATAGGTCTTTCTGAGCGCATACAAACATGGAAGAGCATGAAACACGTCGCCCAAAGAGCTCATCTTGATAATCAAAATGTTTTTATATTCTTTTGGTTTCATCATTCATTCCCTCCCTTCGAAATATCTATTGGCATTTCAATTTTTCGAAAACAAAGTTCTTTATGTTTCCACCGGGGAATAAAAATCCCTTGATTCCGGCTCGATTTGCCGCTTCTATATCCCGCGTCCCATCGCCAAAAAGCACCGCATTCTCCGTAGAAATTCCATATTTCTCCATAGCTTTCAGAATCATGCCAGGCTTCGGTTTTCTGCAATCACAGCACATATCATAACGAGATACCGTAGCGCCTTCCAAGTGAGGACAATAAAAGAATTCTGTCACCTGCCCACCGTAACGAGCAAATTCCTGATTCATTTCTTGATGCAGCTTCTTTACATCCTCTTCCGTGTAGTAGCCACGGGCCACGCCACTTTGGTTGGTCACCACGAAAATCAGATAGTCTTTTTTTGAAAGCGCCCCAATCACTTCTCTAGCGCCATCCACCCAGCGGAGATCCTTCATGGAGTGCACATAGCCATCATCTTCATTCAAGACGCCGTCGCGGTCAAAGAAAACCGCTTTCTTTTCAGTCTTCATGTCCCCAATCCATATCGTCAATGATTTGACAAATGATATGGGCTGCAAGCATGTGAATTTCCTGGATGCGAGCCGTCACGTCACTTGGCACAATCAAAAGAGCATCGCAAAGCTCTCTCATCGCTCCCCCACTCTTTCCGGAGGATCCAATGGTGACGAGTCCTTTTTCGTGAGCCACACGAAGGGCTTCGAGTACATCGGGGCTATTGCCACTGGTGGAAATCCCCCACAGCACATCACCCGGATTTCCAAGACCTTCTACCTGTCTTGCAAAAATGCGGTCAAAGGAATAGTCATTCCCCACCGCTGTCAGGATAGAAGTATCGGTCGTCAGCGCAATGGAGGGCAAAGAGCAGCGCTCATTATGATAGCGTCCCACAAATTCAGCCGCAATGTGCTGGGCATCGGCTGCGCTTCCCCCATTTCCGCAAATCAAAATTTTATGGCCGCTTCGGAGCGCTACTTCACAGAGCTGCGCCATCTTTTCGATTTCCGGAAATAAACACTTCGAGCGCTCTAGGATTGCTTCATGATCAGAGAAAGCATCTTCAATGGTTTTTCTCATCATTTGCTTTCCTCGATAGGTTTTCCATTTCTATTTTTCATCAGATGCTGCAGTTCATCCATGAAGCTTTCGATGTCTTTAAATTCACGATATACAGAGGCAAAGCGAACGTAAGCCACCTGGTCCAATTTACGAAGCTCTTCCATCACAATATTGCCGATGGTTTCGCTAGACACTTCTCTCTTCATATCATTGCGGATGCTTCTTTCCACCAATTCTACAATATCCTCGATCTGGGAAGATGTAACATTTCTCTTCTCGCAAGCGCGAACGATGCCATTGCGAACCTTACTCTTATCAAAAAGCTCTCTGGTGCCATTTTTCTTAATCACACGGAGCGGCATTTTTTCGATGGTTTCATAGGTGGTAAAGCGACGGTTGCATACCAGGCACTGGCGACGACGACGAATGGAAGCGCCTTCATCGGTATCACGAGAATCGGTGACCTTGGTGTCTCTGCTGTTGCAATACGGGCATTTCATAATGGTATCCTCCTTATGTAGGGAATCAAAGGTTCCCCGGAAATTAAAAGCCACACTGCACTTGCGGTGTGGCTTCTCAGTTCAAAGAAGTAAATAATGCGCAAAGGTACGATTTCCATTCATAGAAACTCTTCAGGAAATCAGCGCCTTTCGGTCATTATTTTCTGAGGAATTC